>JAQGHW010000017.1 GCA_028291505.1 Rhodopila sp.
CTTGTTGGCGATCGGCGGCAGCGAGCGAAGCCAGGCGATCAGTGCTGCCCTGTCGTCAGGGGTCAGCCGAACCAGGTAGGCGACCGGCATCGGCGCGGCCAGGCGTCGCCCGTCCGGACGCTGCCCGGTCGTCAATGCCTGATCGATGTCGGCGTCTGTCCAGTTGCCAATGCCGGTTTCGCGGTCTGGTGTGATATTCGCGGTCACGACACGATTGAAATTACCCTCCATGACCAGCCCGCCAGCCCCCGACCGGTGTGCGTAATCTCGTTCGCCGTCAGAACCGATAGGCGTGTGGCACAGCATGCAATGCCCCATACTGCCGAGGTAGGCACCGTACGCGACGTTGTTGTTGCGTGGCGGAGCAGCAACGTGGCCGACCGGCGCGCCGTAACTGGCCGGAGTCGGTACTTTATACTGCGACGGCGGGGTTTTGCCGCCGACCGCCGGTTGCGACAGAACATACGCGGCGATGGCGTGCGCATCGTCGTCGGACATCGAACGGTAGAACGGCACAGGCATCGGCGGACGCAGCATTCGCCCGTCGGGTGTGCGCCCCTCGCGCAGGGCGGTGACCACCTGGTCCTCGGTCCATGTACCGATCCCAGCCTGCCGGTCAGGCGTGATGTTGGGCGGAAAGGCGGCGAAGACGGGTGTCGTGATGGCGGGGCCACCCGATAGCGCCGCTAGCGGAACGGCACCCGATGGCTCCTGCGGCGAGTGGCAGTTGCCGCAGTTGGCGATCCCCTCGACCAGATACGCGCCACGCTCCGGCGGCGTCTCGGCCAGCGCGGGTCGGAACGCCGCCCACAGTCCCGCGAGCAGGCAGATCATTCGGTAACAACAACGCAGTTTCATCGATGGGCATCCTTCTGTGCCCATCGATGATCGCATAACGCGACTCGCGGAGAGCAGCCTGTCGCGTTACAACCGTAGTTGAACTCAGGTTGTCTTGTAATAGCGCGCTGCCTGCTGTGCCCCGCGCTTCGCCGCCTCTTCCGGGGTGGCGTTGCCGGTAACGACAGCGGCAAACATATCCACCACGGTATAGTTCGCGGTCACCGCCGAAGAAGCCGGCGTCACAGGCCCCTTGAAGCCATCGTAGTACGGCGTGTCCATTCCGCCCGCATAAGGAACCAGCTTTGGGTCCTCGGTCCAGAACTTCATCTTCGAATAGGCCTTCAGGGAGTTCGACCAGTATCCGATGCAGTTCGACAGCCACGGGCCGTATTGGTCCGCCTCCATCATGAATCGCAGATAGTCCTTGGCGGCATTGGGATATTTCGTGTGCTTGAAAACCATCGCGTTCATCGGCGTTGCCGACATCGGCGACCGTGGCGCCACACCCTTCGGCAGCACCTGGTGTTGCGTATCGAGCGCGATCTGGTTCAGTTTCGCGTCGGGCGAGTTCTTCAGGAAGTAATAGATCGAAACGCCATTGAACGTCAGCCCGATATCGCCCGAAGCAAAAGCCTTGTTGTTCCCCGAATCATTCCACGACAAAGTGCCCGAAACCATCGTCTTCTGCAGCTCTGTTGCGTATTTCAAAGCGGCAATGGTCTCTTTCGAATCGAGTGCGATGTGGCCGTCCGCATCGACCAGCATGGCGTTGTGCGACCACAGCAGCCAGGACGCAAAGCCGTTGGCATCGCCCAGCGCATGGCCCAGCGCGAAACCGCACGGATGGCCGATCTGCTGCAGCTTCTGGCATAGCGCCAGGAAGCCCTGGTGATCGTCCGGGATCTTGTCGTAGCCGGCCTCCTTCACCCAGGACCGCCGATAGACGACCGGGCCGGCACCGCCGCCGATCGGAATGGAAATCCACTCCTTGGTCTTCCATTTCGTCCCATACAGCACCGCCAGTTCCTGCCAGCCACCGTATTTGGCACCCAGATAATCGGCCAGGTCGGTCATGTCGGCGATCTTCGACGCGTAGATCTGCGGGTCGGAGCTGAAGCCGATGACAATGTCCGGGCCGGCGCCGGTGTTCGCGACAACCGCGGTCTGCGGGCGGATATCCTCCCAGCTCACGAAGTCGACGCGGACCGGAATGCCCGTTGCCTCGGTGTATTTCTTGGTGTTTTCCCGCCAGTACACCTCATCCGGATCGATGAACTTCGCCGGCCTCAGCACCCGCAGTTCGGCGCCTTTCTCCAGCTTGTAGTCCAACGGCTTTACATCGGCGGTCGGCACGTCGGTGACGGCGGCGCGGGCGCCGATGATGGGGATGGACGAAGCCGCGATGGATGCGGAAGCAAGCGCGAGCGATTCACGCCGGGTGATGGACATACCGAAGACTCCCTGCCCGGTCTTTTGCCGTGGAGCCCTCGGTGACCGGAAACCCGGAACTCCTCGGGTGGGAGTATTCCGCGCCGGAACCGGAAAGGTAAAGACCGCCGTGGATCAGGCGGCGCCGATGGTCGATCTCACGCGCTCATCCGCTGCCCCGTCCGCGCGTCGAACAGATGCACCATCGCCGGATCAGGTGTGATGTGGATCGTCTCCCCGGGCCTGGCGGCGACCCGTTCGCGGAATGCGGCAATGATAGGGGTACCGGCGAATTCGG
>JAQGHW010000057.1 GCA_028291505.1 Rhodopila sp.
GAGAAACCCTCCGGTCTGTGGGCACAACTCGACGAAGCCACCGGTGGCGCCATCGCCAGGGCGTTCGACGTCGCCGAGTTCAAGGGCGCCAAAGCCAAGACATGCCTGATCCTGGCGCCGGGGGCCGGCCTGACGCGCGTGCTGGCGATCGGTCTCGGCAAACCGGCCGACGTGACCCAAAAGATCCTGGAGGAAGCCGGCGGCGCGATCCTCGCCAACCTGTCGCGCGAAACCGCGGTCGCGGTCGTCAGCGGCGAACTGACCCCCCAACAGTCGGCCGAAGTCGCACTCGGTGCCAAGCTGCGCGGCTACCGCTTCGACCGGTACCGCACCAAGGAAAAGCCCGAGGACAAACCGAAGCTGTCAAAGCTGACGGTTTTGACGGCGGAAGTGCCCAAGGCCAAAGCGGCGTGGGAACCGTTGCAAGCCACCGCCAACGGCGTGTTTCTGACCCGCGACCTGGTAAGCGAGCCACCGAATATCCTCGATCCGCCCGAGATGGCCGAACGCTGCGGCAAGCTGACCGAGCTTGGCCTGAAGATCGAGATCTTCGGTCCCAAGGAGATGGGCAAGCTGGGCTTCGGCGCACTGCTGGGCGTCTCGCAGGGCAGCGTGAAAGAGCCGCGGATGGTCGTGCTGCACTGGAACGGTGCCGGCGGCGGCGGGCGGAAGACCAAGGAAAGGCCCCTGGTCTTCGTCGGCAAGGGCGTTACCTTCGATACCGGCGGCATCAGCATCAAGGGCGCCGCCGGCATGGAAGACATGAAGTGGGACATGGCCGGCGCCGGTACTGTCATCGGGCTGATGGCGGCGCTGGCCGGCCGAAAAGCGAAAGTCGACGCCATCGGCCTGGTCGGCCTGGTTGAGAACATGCCGTCGGGCTCCGCCCAGCGGCCCGGCGACGTGGTCACCAGCTACTCCGGCCAGACGATCGAGGTGATCAACACCGATGCCGAGGGGCGCCTCGTACTGGCGGATGTTCTCTGGTACGCGCAGCAAAAATACGACCCGAAATTCATGGTCGATCTGGCGACATTGACTGGCGCCATTATTATTGGGCTCGGGCACGAATATGCCGGGCTGTTCAGTAACGATGATACGCTGGTCCAGAAGCTGACGGCGGCGGGTCAGTCTACCGGGGAGCGAGTCTGGCGCATGCCGCTCGATGAGGAGTTCGACAAGCAGATCCGGTCGGAGATCGCCGACATGAAGAACGTCGGCGGCCGCCCGGGCGGGTCAATCACCGCCGCGCAGTTCATCCAACGTTTCGTCAATGGCAAGCCATGGGCGCATCTGGATATCGCCGGCATGGCCTGGAGCACGAAGGACACCGCCGTCACACCGAAAGGGGCCACGGCGTTCGGCGTGCGCCTGCTCGATCGCCTGGTTGCCGATAACTACGAGAGCTGAACATGATCGCACCAGGCGTTTTTCATACCCGCGCCGATCCGACCAGACCCCGGTCCAATGACTGAAATCGGCTTCTACCACTTGACCCGATCGACCCTGACGCAGGCGTTGCCGCAGCTTCTGGCGCGCACTCTGGCAGCCGGACAGCGCGCCTTGGTGTTCGGATCCGACGTCGCGGCGCTCGATGCGCTCAGCACCGCGTTATGGGCGCAACCTGCCTGGCTTCCGCATGGCACCGCATCCGACGGCGACGCCGACCTGCAGCCGATCTGGTTAAGTGCCGACGCCGAACCGGTGAACGGCGCCCGCTACTTGTTTCTTGTCGAGGGTGCCGAGACGGACCGCATCAGGGATTACGACCGGGCCTTCGACATTTTCGACGGAAACAGTCCCGAGGCAGTCGCTGCCGCGCGCACGCGCTGGAAGACCGCCAAGGAGGCGGGTCACAGCTTGGCTTACTGGCAGCAGACCGAAAGCAGTTGGCAGAAGAAAGCCTGATCGACCCTCAATTCCCGAAATCGGCCCATCGAACCCCGACAGCTGAACTCGGGCGATTACTCCCGGCCGGAGCCTATCGCTTCTTTGCCGCCGACTTCGTGTTCAACCACCACTTCACCGGTTCGGGTTCCGCCGGCGCGACCTCGGGCGGACGGCTACGCCGCACGGTTGTGGCAACGACCTCGGGTTCGGCGATGAAGCGCGTCTGGCGGTGCTGTTGCGGCGCCTGGCGAGGGGCCGGCATTTCCTCGGACAGGGTCCGGACAAGATGTTCCGCCGTGTCGCGGGCGGCTTCCGCTATACGCAACGCTTTCTCGGCGGTCCGGCGGGCATGGCGCTCTTCCGTAAGCTGCTCCTGGCAGGCGTACACGCTACGTTCGGCGGCCCGAACCTGCTCGAGCGCTTCCAGCAGCCGCTCCTCAGCCGCTTCGTATTCGGCACGAAGCTGGACGATCGACTCACGCTCCCGCCGGAGGGCATCCATCGCTTCGCTCTTGGCGAGTTCCGCGTGTCCGATCTTGGTTTGCAGGTCCCGCACGACGCTATGCGTTTCCGCTAACGATCGTTCAGCCTTCTCGCGCGCGCCGGTTTCGGCGGCCAGAGCGGCTTCAGTGCGTTGCAGGCGGCTGCTGGTGGGCGCGGCCGGCGCGGCGACCCCGCGGTGCGCCGGTATTTCATGACCTTGGTCCCGTCGCAGAACCGTCACCGGGATATCGCCATCCTGAACGAAACGACGGCGGTGCAATCCGCCATTGAACCGATCGCCCATGCGCGCCGGTTGATCCATCCGTTCGGCGTCGGGTCGATGCCGTGACGAATCGCCGAGCAGACCTAGCGCCTTTCGCATCTGCGACTCGGCTTCATCGTTCGGTCCCGAACCATCCCGGCCTGAACTATCCCGATTCGCATCACCGCCACCCGGCCCCGAACCACCCAAGCCCGAACCGCGGGAAGCCGATATGGTGGTTGACCCGGGATCAGGCGCGCGGGCCACTCTCTCTTGTTGCGTTTCGCTGGACGGGGAATCGAGTCGCAGTTTCAGATTCTCAGACAATTCCATCACCTGGGGATTGGGAGCGCCACGACATCGTCACACCACGCTCGCCGCGGACCGGATACGGTCCTATCGGTGAACTGTTGTGCGGGGCCATCGTCACTCGGTCGGTTCTTCCTTGGAGACTATGCCAAAAGACATAAGTTTCAAGTAGTTGGCTCGATTTCGGATGCGACACTAACACATGATCGTTAAACGCACGTTAACAGGACCGATTCGCATCGCCTGCTGAGACTTAAATAGAGGCTGATACTAACAATAGCAAGTGATCCGCCGCTTTAAGGCTTATTAAGGTTATGAGAGGCGGTTAGCATCGAACAAGCTTGGATCAACGCCACACCGGCGGCGATCATTTTTCGGGGGGATGAGTTTTGATGGACAGGGACAATGCAAGCATCGTGGCGGTCATCGACGATGACAACGATGTGGGTGATGTCCTCGGCGGCCTGCTGGAGACAATGGGGTATCAGGTCGAGACATACCGGTCCGGCATGGATTTCCTCTCCGACGCGCACTTCGATCGCCTGGCCTGTCTGGTGGTCGATCAGAATATGCCGAGGATGACGGGGCTGGAAATGATCGAGAGCCTTTCCCAACGCGGCATCAATATCCCGGCGTTGCTGATCACCGGCATTCACGATGCCGAGGTCGAACGCAAGGCCGCCAGCCTGGGGGTCATGACCGTGTTGGAAAAGCCGATGTCGCACCACGAGCTTTTGCGGTTCGTCTCGGTTTCGGTCGGTTAAGGATCAAACCCGGGAACCGCCCCGGGAACCGCGACGCGCCGTCGGATCTGCCGGCGGCACAAGCACGTTGCAAGCGATCGTCGCGGATAAGAACCGGATCTGATTGACTGAGGCGACGATGAAGAACATGGCGGGCTCGGCAAAATGTGATGGCGCAACGCGCATCTTTCGCCTTCAGGCAACTATCGACAACTGCCTCAATAATGATTGATCGACCAAAAAATTGAAGGGCGCCGGCCATCCCTGGTTGTCTGCAGGCCCAACCTTGGCTTTCTGCAGGCAAGGTGTCAGGAGGCAGATTCCAGCTCCTCTTCGGCCATCAGCCAAGCTTCCTCGGCAGCGGCGACTTCTTTGGCAATGGCGGCGAGCCGGCCATTGGCCGCGGTGATTTCCCCCGTCCGGCCGGGCTCATACAACGCAGGATCCGCCAGCTTCGATTCGATGCGCACGCGTTCGGCGGCAAGCACCACCAGCCGCTTTTCCGCGTCCTGTGCCTTCTTGCGAATCGGCGCCAGGGCGGCACGCGTTTCGGCCCGCTCGCGACGGTCATCCTTGCGAGTGACCGCATTGGCCCGCGCGGCCGGACGCGCACGCTCAACCAGCAGCACTCGGTAGTCGTCAAGGTCACCGTCGAACGGTTTGACCGAACCATCGCCGACCAGCCATAAGCGGTCGGCCACCAGTTCCACCAGATGCGGATCGTGGGTGATCAGCAGCACCGCGCCCTGAAAATCCGCAAGCGCCTTTACCAGGGCGTCGCGCGCGTCGATGTCCAGATGGTTGGTCGGTTCGTCCAGGATCAACAGTTGCGGCGCGTCGCGAGTGGCCAGCGCCAGCAGTAGGCGGGCCTTTTCGCCCCCGGAAAGATTTTGCACAGGCGTTTCCGCACGATCGGCATCCAGCCCGAAGCGCGCCAACTGCGCCCGCAGCTTCGGCGGTAGTGCATTCGGCAGTGCCCGAGCCATATGGTCGATGGGATTCTCGGCGGCGACAAGCTCGTCGGTCTGATGCTGCGCGAAATAGCCGACCTTCAGACGTGGCCCGCGCCTGACTTCCCCCGACAGCGGGGCCAGCCGCTCCGCCAGCATCTTCGCCAATGTCGACTTGCCGTTGCCGTTGGCACCCAGCAGAGCGATACGATCGTCCATATCGATACTAAACGAAACGTTCCGCAACACAGCTGTCATGCCGTAGCCGATATCGACTCGATCCAGTGTCAGGATCGGGGGGGCGATGCGGGGCGGTTCGGGAAAGTTGAAGCGCGTCGGCGTGTCCTCGATCACCGATTCGATCTGCGGCAGCCGTTCCAGCGCCTTGATCCGAGCCTGTGCCTGCCGTGCTTTCGAGGCCTTGTAGCGGAATCGATCGACAAACGACTGGATGTGGGCGCGCTCCGCCGCGACCCGTTCGGCGGCGCGGGTCTGCTGCATCGCTCGTTCCGTGCGTATGCGGACAAATTCGTCAAAGCCGCCGGGGGTCAGGGAGATCTTGCCCTTGTCCAGATGCGCGATGGCCTCGACCGCGCGATCCAGCAGGTTGCGGTCGTGCGAAACGACCAGTGCGGCACCCGGGAAACGGGCGAGCCAGGTCTCCAGCCACATCGTGGCTTCCAGGTCCAGGTGGTTGGTCGGCTCGTCCAGCAGCAGCAGGTCGGGGTTGGCAACAGCGCCGTGGCCAAGGCGACACGCATGCGCCAGCCGCCGGAAAACTCGGCGACCGGGCGGCCCTGGGCGGCTTCGTCGAAGCCCAGGCCGGCGAGGATGGTGGCTGCACGGGCGGGTGCCGAGTCAGCACCGATGGTGACCAGCCGGTCGTGCACCTCGGCGAGACGGTGCGGGTCGGCGGTCTCGGTCTCCGCCAGCAGGGCCAGCCGTTCGGGATCGCCTTGCAGGACGGTGTCGAGCAGCGACATCGGTCCCTCCGGCGCTTCCTGCCGAACGGTGGCCATACGCGCGCGTGACGACAGCCGGATATCGCCGCCGTCGATGCTGATCTCGCCCGCGATGGCACGCAGCAGCGTGGACTTTCCAGCGCCGTTGCGCCCGACCAGCCCGATGCGCCGGCCGGGATCGACCGTCAGGTCGGCACCGTTCAGCAGGGTGCGGCCGCCCATGCGGATGACGGCGCCAGAGATGACCAAAAGGGACATGGTGGGGGTTTAGCGCCGCGCGGCGCGGTTTGGAAATACCAACTGTCGCAGGTGGTAAGACTTAAGGTATCGCAGGCCGGGGATAAACACAGGCTAACCCGCGTTCTTGCCGCCCTTCTCCAACATGGTTTCCGAACCTACTGGTTCGTCACCTCGATCATCGCCCGAACCTTCGGATATACCTCGCGCGCCCAGCGCGACCCGCTGAACACACCGTAGTGCCCGACGCCACTCTGCAGGTGATGCCGCTTCTGACTGATACGCAGGCCACTGCACAGATCGAGCGCCGCCATGGTTTGCCCAATCGCGCAGATGTCGTCGCGCTCACCCTCGACCGTCAGCAGCGCGGTCCGGCGAATTGCCTCCGGCCGGACCTTCTGGCCGTGCCAGGTCAATTTCCCCAGAGGCAGGTCGTGATCATGAAAGATCCGCTTCACAGTCTCAAGGTAGAACTCGGCCGGCAGGTCCATGACCGCGCCATATTCGTCATAGAACTTCTTGTGGGCCTCGGCCGCGACGACGTCGCCGCACGCCAGCGCGCGAAACTGGCTCAGATGCGCATTGATATGACGGTCCAGGTTCATCGTCACGAACGCGGTCAGCTGCAGGAATCCCGGATAGACCCGGCGAAAACCCCCTTTGTAGCGCCATGGCACGGTGGCGATCAGTTTCTTCTCGAACCACTCGATCGACCGCGATTTCGCCAGGTCGTTCACTTTCGTAGGGTTCTGCCGCGTATCGATCGGTCCCGCCATCAACGTCAGGCTGCGCGGCTGCGCTCGGTTTCCGGCCTCCGCCATGACGGCTGTAGCGGCAAGCGCTGCCACCGCGGGCTGACAGACCGCGATCATATGGCTGCCCTCGCCCATCACCTCCATGAATCGGATCAGGTGATCGACATACTCGTCAAACCCGAAGACACCATCGGACAGCGGAGTGTCGCGCGCGTTTTTCCAGTCCGTGATATACACATCGTGGTCGGGCAACAGCACGGCGACCGTGCCGCGCAGCAGGGTGGCGAAATGCCCCGACATCGGCGCAACGACCAGCACCCTGGGCTGCACCACCGCGCTGTCCTTGCGAAACCGCAACAACGTGCCGAACGGGGTCTCGAACCGGGATTCCTCAGTGACGGCAACGACGTCGTTGCCCATCTTCGTGGATCTGAAGCCATAATCCGGCCGGTGATGGGTCAGCCCGCTATCGGCCAGCATGTTGCAGGCCGCACCGAACTGCCGCAGCGGAGCCGGGGTGAATTCACCCATGTCCATCGCGCGTGCCAGGCCGGCGCCGAGGCGTGCCAACTGACGAGCGGGGTACATCAGGTCGGCCTGCGCCTGGTAAATTTTGTAAATCATCGCCTGCTGAGTCACGCAGCCCCTGTCAGTGGGTGGTTATCTCGCTATTCACAAACGCTCGCCATACCCGCGGACATGTTGCTATATTGCGACGCAGCATGCCAGCACGTTCGGGGGTTGTCACTATGGCAGGGGCCACGCTTCTCATCAGCAGCAAGAATTATTCCTCTTGGTCACTGAGGGGATATCTGCTTTCGCGGCTCGCGGGGCTGACTTTTGAGGAAAAAATCGTCGACCCGGACGATCCGTCGAACCGCAAGGAATTGTTGATGCAATCGTCATCAATCCGGGTGCCGGCGCTCATGCACGATGATGTGGTGATTTGGGATACGCTTGCGATAGCTGAATATCTTAACGAAACGTTCCCGAAGGCCGGGATGCTGCCCCCCGAACGGGCCGCACGCGCGCGATGCCGGTCGATCTCAGGGGAGATGCATTCGGGTTTCTCCGCCCTGCGGGAGGCTCTGCCGATGAACCTGAAGCTGTTCCGTCCGGGATTCGCGGTGTGGTCAGCGGTGCAGGCGGACATCGACCGGATCACCGAGGTCTGGCGCGAATGCCTCACGACATGGAAAGGGCCGTGGCTGTTTGGCGCGAAACCGACGATCGCCGACGCGATGTATGCCCCCGTGGTAACCCGTTTCCGCAGCTACGACGTGAAGATGACCGGCACCTGTGAGCGTTATTGCCACCAGATCATGGCCTGGCCGGACATGAAGGAATGGTTCGCCGCGGCCCAAAGAGAACCTGAGCAAATCGATGAATTGGATATCGAATTCTGATCCGATTGATCGTGCTGGTCCCCTAACCTAGTATCGCCCATCAGAGAAGGGCGATACGTCGCGATTTGCTTGAAGTAGCCGATTCACGCGGCGAACCGTGGTCGCAATGCGACTCACGCTTCTCTGCGATCGGGTACTAGAGGTGGAAGGGGGATCATGCAGGATCTTGCCGGAAAAACAGCATTCGTGACAGGCGGGGCGAGTGGCATCGGGTTCGCGCTCGGTCGCATCTTCACGGAAGCCGGCATGAATGTGATGCTTGCCGATATCGAGACGGACGCATTAGCCGCTGCCGTCAAAAGCCTGCACGATTTCGGGCCGAACGTGCGCGGCATTGCCTGTGACGTTACCGACCCTGCCAGCGTCGAGCATGCGGCCAAGGCATCGTACCAGGCATTCGGAAACGTCCACGTGCTTTGCAACAATGCCGGTGTCGCGGGTGGCAGCGGCATCGACAACATCTCGCTCGACAATTGGCGATGGGTGCTCGACGTCAACCTCATGGGAGTCGTTCACGGCATCCACACCTTCCTGCCGCACATCCGCGCCCACGGCGAAGGCGGTCACATCGTCAACACCGCGTCCATGGCCGGGATGAACAGCGGCCTTGGTTTCAGCCCCTACTCGGCGAGCAAGTTCGCGGTGGTCAACATGTCGGAGGGGCTCGCCATGCAGGTCAAGCCGCTTGGCATTGGGGTGACCGTGCTCTGCCCGGGGTACGTTCGCACCCGCATCAGCGAGAGTGGGCGCAATCGGCCGGAGCGCTACGGTCCGGCGCGGATACCGGACCCGGCAAGTGCGGCGGGCAGACTGGTTGCCCAGCAAGCCGAGCTCGCACGGTACGGCCTCGACCCATATGATGTCGCGGCGCAAGTCGTCACCGCGATCCGCCACGACGAGCTCTACGTGTTCACGCATTCCCGCGGGGCCTGGCGCGCCGAGCTACAGGAACGGTTTGCCGTCATCCTGGCGGCGATTGACAAAGCAGGCCCCGGGGCCTGATACGGGCCTGATCCTGGTAAGAGGGGCAAAACCCCGGGCACGCAGGTGCAGCACGGTCTATCCTCTGGAAGCAAGATGGCGGAAAACCGCCATCGTTGTGAGAGCGGAGATCGCAACGAGGCCTGACTTTACATAACCTGCCCGGGGTATTGCCCCTCTTACTGATCCTGGGCCTAACCCCCTGGCTTCACATGTTATTCATTGTTTGTTCGCAAAATTAAGCAACTGTTAACGAAATTGGGGTAACCTAAGGGACCGTCGCGGGCGGCCTCCGCGGAGACCGCCAAAGGTTAAAAGCCGATGCTCCTGCGTGGGCGATATGGCCGTCCCAGATCCATTCAGTTCTGGCTGACATGGCTGGTCGTCGCATGCATCCTGCCCTCCGCGGTCGGGGTCGCCTTCCTGGTGATACGGTCTTATGAGCAAGAGCGGTCGAACCTGGAAACGGCGCGCATCGGCGTGGCACGAGCCCTGATGCAGGTGATCGATGGGGAGCTGGCGGGCGCCGCCTCCGTCCTGCAGGTGCTGGCGCTGTCGCCGCTGATCGCGTCGGGCAACTTCGCCGGCTTCCAGGATCGGGCGATGCACGCCCTGACCACAACATTCGGCAACAACATCGTGCTGTCGCGGCCGGACGACGCGCAGGTCGTCAACACGCTGAAACCGTTCGGTACGCCGCTGCCGGCATACGGCGCGGCCGGGCTGCAGCGCCGAACATTAGAAGCCGGGAGACCTGTGGTCTCGGACGTCTTCATCGGTCCTGTCGCCGGCCAGGCGATCGTCGCGGTTGAGGTGCCAGTCATCATTGATGGCATGCCGCAGTACACCCTCGCGATGGGCTTCTTCTCCGAACGCCTTGGTCAGATGCTGCTCCGGCAGAAGTTGCCCGCGGGCTGGG
>JAQGHW010000062.1 GCA_028291505.1 Rhodopila sp.
ACAACCGCCGTCCGCGCGATGAAAAGATGATCCTCAGCATCTTCACCCGCGACAAACCCGGCACCTCCGACCCACGCGTGCCGGTGGCCATCGCCAAAGCCGAAATGCCCAACGGCGACAGCGTTCCCACCGGCACCTACCTCGATATGACCGCCAACCTGCCGCTGGTCGATCCCGCCAAGGTGCAATGCCCCGTCCTGATGGTCCGCGGCCAGTACGACGGCATCTCCACCGAGGAAGACCTGCTCGACTTCTTCACCAAACTGCCCACGCCCGACAAGCAATATGCCGTCATCCCGGGCGCCGCCCACGCCGTCGGCATGAGCCTCACGCGCGCCGATCTCTGGCACGTCGTGCACGAATTCCTCACGCTGCCGAAAACGGCGCAAGCTTAACGCGGGAGCAACGAACATGGGCTTTCTCAGCGACGACGAACGCGCGCAGCTCCTGCCCGCCGAGGATCTGCCGCACCGCTTCCCGATCCCCACGCAGATCGTATCAAGCGACGAGTATTTCCCCGAACGCCAGACCGCCAAGCAAAAGCAGGTCGAGGACCGCCTGGCCGAAATGGGTGACCACCTCGCCAAGCGCCAGGGCCTCAGCCGCCGCCGCTTCTTCCAGACCGCATCAGGAATGGCCGCCGCCTTCCTGGCAATGAACCAGGTCTACGGCAAGCTGTTCGCAGTCACCGAGGCCGAAGCCGCCACCCCGGAAATGGCCAATGAACGCGCCGTCGTGTTGCAAGGGCAGGACGTGTTCGATGCCCACACGCACTTCCTGCGCGACGACACCCGGCTGACCAATTTCGTTGCCATGCGCTCCGCCGTGGGCAAGTTCGGCTGGAACAAGGAACTCGGTGCCAAGGAACAAACCATCGCGGACCTGAAGTTCGACAATTATTTTAAGGAAGTGTTTCTCGACAGCGATACGAAAGTGGCGCTGCTGACCAACTCGCCCTCCGACGTTCCGGAAGACTGGTTCCTGACAAACGAAATGGTCTTCCAGACCCGCGACAAGGTGAACAAACAGGCCGGCGCCCGCCGCCTGCTGGCGCACTACACCATCGTCCCCGGTCAGCCCGGCTGGTTGGAAGGCATCGACCATGCGATCGCCACCCTGCAGCCCGACGGCTGGAAGGGCTACACGATCGGCGACAACACGCATAAGGACACCAGCCACTACCCCTGGCGCCTGGACGACGAGAAACTGATGTACCCCGCCTACGAAAAGTTCCAGAGGGCCGGCATCAAGAACGTCTGCATCCACAAAGGCCTGTTCCCGCCGTCAACCGAAAAACTGGTCCCGAACCTGCGCGGTTACGTCGATGTCAGCGACGTCGGCAAAGCCGCCAAGGACTGGCCGGGACTTAACTTCGTCGTCTATCATTCCGGATACCGCCACGTCGGCGGCTCCCCCGCCGATGCGATGGCGGAATGGGATCAGACCGGACGCAGTTCCTGGGTCAGCGACCTCGCCGAAATTCCGGGCAAATACGGCGTCACCAACGTCTACGGCGACCTCGGCCAGCTCTTCGCCTATACCAGCATCGCCGAACCCCGCCTCGCCGCCGCACTGATGGGCACACTGGTCAAAGGCCTCGGCCCCGACCACGTCATTTGGGGCACCGACGCCGTCTGGACCGGCGCACCGCAATGGCAGATCGAGGGCCTGCGCCGCCTCGAAATCCCCGAGGACATGCAAAAACAATACGGTTTCGCACCCCTCGGAACCGCCGACGGTCCAGTCAAGCGCGGCATCTTTGCCAACAACGGCTTCCGCCTGTTCGGCTACGACCGTCACGCCGAACTGGCCACACCCGATCGTTTCGCGGCCATCAAGCAGGACTACCTGCGCAACGGCGCCGATCCCAGCAACCTGCGCTATGGCTACGTCAGGAGGGCATGATGGGCATCCGCGTCCACAACCTGTACTGTGACGCCGACGGAAACTCCCACTGGCGCGACATCCAGATCGAATGGGCGCAGGAGGGACCCGAGGGAAAGACCTCCGCCCGGCTGCCCGCCACCGGCATCATCTTCCGCCAGACCCGGGCGGAGCATGATCGTCCGTGGCATCCCGCGCCACGCCGGCAATACATCATCAACCTCGATGCCGGCGTCGAACTGACCGCCAGCGACGGTGCAGCCCGGGTGATCGGGGCCGGCGAGATCATCCTGGTGGAGGACGTCGCCGGACGCGGCCACCTGTCGAAATCAGTCAACAGCCAGATGCGGCACTCGATCTTCGTGCCGATCGAATAGAGGGGAACAATCCAATGCGAATCCACAACATCTACGTCGACGAAGCCGGCGAAACCCATTGGCGCGATGTCGAAGTCCAGTGGGTGGAAGAACGCAACGGCAGCAAGCTGTCCGCGCGCCTGCCCGCTAACGGGATCATCTTCCGCGAAACCGGCGGCGATTATGACCTCAGCTGGCATCCCGCACCGCGCCGCCAGTACATCATCAACCTGGACGGCGGCGTGAAGATCACCGCCAGCGACGGCGAAGCCCGTGAGATCGGCGCCGGCGAGGTTATCCTGGTCGAAGACGTCCGCGGCAAGGGCCACCTGTCCCAGTCGATCGGCGGCAAGATGCGTCACTCGATATTCGTGCCGATTGAATAGTGGACTCCGCTGTCACCGCAGGCACGTCGAGGCAATCCCCTAACCCGGGATCGCCTCCCGCCTCGCGAAAACCCCCTCTTGCAAAAACCCCCTCTTGCAAAAACCCTAGCACAACCTCACACCAGCCAGGTCGCGTCGTTCTCCCCCCACTCCCGCCCATCGCGCAACCTGGCGTCCAGCTCGCGGAACTCGTTGATCAGGAAGTCGATGACCACGCGCGTTCGTTGCGCCAGATGCCGGCGCGACGGATAGACCACGAACGCCTGGCGGCGGCGCGCCGTATAGTTTGGTAACAAACGATACAATCGGCCGGCCCGAATCTCCGTCAACGTCATTGGGTCGCCCAAAAGCGCGATCCCATAACCCGCCAACGCGGCCTGCCGCACCACAAGATTGTTATTTGAACGAAACGAACCGGTAACTTCCACCTCCACCGCGCCATCCGGCCCGGAAAACGACCAATGCGTGCTGTCCGCCCCCATTGCGTGGATGATGCAGGTGTGGTTCAGCAGGTCGATCGGATGCTCCGGAGCACCGTGACGCTCCAGATACGCTGGCGCCGCGACAGGCGCCGACCCCACAGTCGCCAGCGCTCTGGCCACCAGAGACGTGTCCCCAGATGACCCAAATCGCAGCGCCACGTCCAGACGTTCCGCCACCAGGTCGTCGGCGTGTTCGCTGACCACCAGTTCCACCGCCAGGCCGGGATGTCGGTGCAACAGCGCCGCGAAGTCGGCGACCAGCAGGATCGCCGCGCCCATCTGGATACCGACACGCACCAGACCAGTCGGCGAGCCACCATTCTTGCCGAACGTGTCCTCCAGGTCCTCCGCCTCTTCCAGCAAGTGCCGCGCTCGGGTCACCAGGTCCTGACCCTCATCGGTCAGGCTGATCTTGCGCGTGGTTCGGTGGAACAGCCGAACACCGAAGTGCTCCTCCAGTTGCGCGACCTGCCGCGTCACCGCGGACTGGCTCGAATTGCCTTCGCGCGCAACCGCGGAAAACGAGCCGGTTTCGACCACACGAATGAATGTGTGCAATCCGCTGATCAAGTCCATCGTTCACCCGGCACCGTTCGCTCTCCGTTTCGTGCTGCCGATTTGAAAGCCCGATCGGCCCGGCCCGTCAATCACCATGTGGCCGTCAATTCACACATCACACATAGGCGTGCGATTCATGATCATCTGCAATGCAGGACGCCTATCTGATACGCGACGCCGTTCGGCCCGAACTGGCCGCCGTCGCGGTCGCCAGCCTGGGTGCCATCAACCTGGGTGTCGGCAGTGCGTTCGCGCAGTCGTACTCTCACGCAGCGCCACCGCCCGACAATCAGGTCCAAACGGACCGGTGACGGTACCTGATCCAGTCCGGCGGGCCGGCATCGCCACCGGTCCCCCGGGCGTATCAGGACGCCAGTCGCCTCGCCAATTCCTGGAACATCGGCACCGCAGCGGCGAGTTCGTCGATGCGGACCGCTTCACCGGGCTTGTGCGCAACCCCGATATCACCCGGTCCCATGACCATGCATGGCGCGATCGCCTGCAGGATCGACGCGTCGGTCCCGAACGGCGCCGTGGTCGCGGCCTGCTTGCTGACATCGGTGCACTGCCGGACAAACCAGTTGTCGACAGCAAGTTCGGGAGGCGTCCCCTCCTCCGCCTCGACAATTGTCACACCATAGCGTGCCGCCGCGCCATGCACCGCCGCTCGTATCGGCGCCGGGTCGATCCCGGCCGAATAGCGGAACTTGATCCGAGCGGTCGCCACCGGAACGGTGACGTTGATCGCCGTGCCATGATTGTCGATGACCACGTTGAAGTCGCTGAACGGCGGGTCGTAGGCGTCGTCCTGCAGCGAGCGGTCTGTCAGCAGCCGTTCGAACACCGTCTTCATCTCGCCCAGGAACGGGATCAACGCCCAATTCGCATTGCGTCCCGCCCCGGTCGAGCTATGCGCCTGCACCCCGACGGCCACACAGGTGAACAGGATGTGGCTGCGATGGCCGCGGACCGGACGCAGCCTCGTCGGCTCGACCACCAAAATCCCCTTCGGCCGCACCGCTCGCACCAATGCCGACTGCTCGGCGATCACGCGGGCGCCCTGCTTGGTGGTTTCCTCGTCGGTGGTGATCAGGAAGCTCACCGGCACCGTCTCCGGCAATCCCCGCGCTGCGATGATCGCCGCCGCCACCGGCCCCTTCATGTCGGTGCTGCCCAATCCGAACAGCACGCCATCGCCGTCGATGCGCCCGGACCAGGGATCGTCCTGCCACCCGGTGTCGGGCACCGTGTCCATAT
>JAQGHW010000108.1 GCA_028291505.1 Rhodopila sp.
GGCAAGGGTGATGGGACCGGTGGCGTTGATCCAGCCGTCGAGCCCGACGAACTCGGGGGCTGGGCGCCCGAGTTCGGGTTGCGCGAGACTGGGCGTCAGCGGGAAGGACCCGAACATCGTGGCTCCCGCAAGGAGCCCGCCCATTCCAAGAAACCTGCGACGCAGCATGATTGTCTCCTGTGTATCCTGTCACCGGGTGGTTCGGCCGAGCCGATCAGTATCCATCCACTTCGATGACTGCGTCCGCGAAAGCCTTTGGGGCTTCCTGCGGCAGGTTGTGGCCGACGCCGCCGGTGATGAGCCGATGGGTGTACCTGCCGGAGAATTGTTTCGCATATGATGCCGGGTCCGGGTGCGGAGCGCCGTTGGCATCACCCTCGAGGGTAATCGTGGGCACGCGGATGACAGGTGCTTCGGCCAGGCGCTTTTCCCAGGCATCATAGGTTGGCTCGCCATCGGCCAGGCCAATCCGCCAGCGGTAATTGTGGATGACGATGCCGACGTGGTCGGGGTTGTCGAACGCCTGTGCGCTCCGGTCGAACGTCGCGTCGTCGAAGGCCCATTTCGGCGAGGCGGTCTGCCATATGAGCCTGGCCATCTCCTTTCGATACATCTCGTATCCCGCTCGGCCGCGTTCGGTGGCGAAGTAGAACTGATACCACCACGCGAGTTCGGCCTTGGGCGGCAGCGGTGCCTTGTTGGCTTCGCGGCTGCCGATCAGATAGCCGCTGACCGACACAAGGGCCTTGCAGCGCTCCGGCCAGAGCGCGGCCACGATGTCCGCCGTCCGAGCACCCCAATCGTAGCCGGCGACGATGGCCTTCTGGATGCCAAGGGCGTCCATCAAGGCGATGGTGTCGGCTGCAAGTGCCGCCTGCTGGCCATTGCGAACTGTCTCGCCTGAGAGAAAGCGGGTTGTGCCATAGCCGCGGAAATAGGGAACGATGACCCGGTAGCCCGCCGACGCCAGCAACGGTGCCACGTCCAGGTAGCTGTGAATGTCGTAGGGCCAGCCGTGCAGCAGGATGACAGCGGGCCGATCGACAGAGCCGATTTCGGCGTATCCAACGCTTAGGACGCCGGCGTTGATTTGCTTCAGCGGGGCGAAGGAGGCGTTCGTCGCCGGCTCCCTGGAGGTGCCTGGCGGCTTCGGCACGCTGGATTGTGCGCTCGCGAATCGGGCCATGCCGAATTGAGCGGCGGCGATCGACATGCCGGCGACGCCGAGAAGCCGGCGGCGCTGATGATCGATTTCTCTGGTGTCCGTTGGTCTGTTGATCATTGGCTGGTCTCCTTTGATGCAGGCGATAATGCCCGAACCGGTGACGCTCCGCTTTGAGGCGAGTTGGACTTATCCTCCACCCGCCCATGATTTTTCCGGTAGACCCATTATGCAAGATTGGATGCTCAGCTTGGAGGCCGGCTTATGTCACCGGTGTTGCTCTACCGGTTCGAGGATTTCGTACTAGACGGCGGCCGCCGAGAGTTGCGCCGGGCTGGTGAACTCGTGGCAGTCGAGCCTCAGGTTTTCGACTTGTTGGCGTTCGTGATCGGCGCCCGGGATCGCGTCGTCAGCCGTGACGATCTACTGGACGCGGTCTGGCATGGACGGATCGTCTCCGAAGCGACGCTGAGCAGCCGCGTGAACTCGGCCCGGGCGGCGATCGGCGACAGTGGCGCGGAACAGCGCCTTATTCGGACCCTTCCGCGCAAGGGCCTCCGCTTCATCGGGACAGTGCAGGAGATCGATGAAGCCCCGCCTCCATCGGCGCCGGATATCGGGTCGAGCGATCTTGAGCCGCGGGCGAGCGACCTGGAGGGTCCGTCGGTCGCTGTGCTGCCCTTCACGAACATGAGCGGCGACCCGCAGCAGGACTATTTCGCGGACGGTATGGCCGAGGAGATCATCACCGCGCTGTCGCGCTGCAGCGGGCTGTTCGTCATCGCCCGAAACTCCTCGTTCATCTATAAAGGGCGGGCGGTCGATATCCGCCAGGTCGGACGCGAACTCGGCGTGGGGTATGTGCTGGAGGGCAGCGTGCGCCGCAGCGGCGAGCGGCTTCGGATTACCGGGCAGCTGATCGACGCGATCTCCGGTGCTCATCTCTGGGCCGACCGGTTCGAGGGCGATCTGAGCGAGATCTTTGAGCTGCAGGACCGCATCTCGGAAAACGTGGTGTCCGCCATCGAGCCGACCCTGCAATTCGCCGAGATCAGCCGAAGCAAGCACAAGGTGCCCGGGACGCTGGACGCTTACGATCATCTGCTGCGCGCGTATGCGTTGGAATACGAGTTCACCACCCAGAGCATGGACGCCGCGCTGGATCACCTCAACCAGGCACTCGCGCTGGATCCGAACTACGCCACCGCTATGGCCGCGGCGGCATATTGTCATGCGCAGCGCCACTTCCAGGGATGGGCGCCGCGAGACGGTGCGCACCGAACCGAGGGTTTGAGGCTGGCCTGGCATGCGGTTGAGCTGGCGCCCAACGACGCGCAGGTGTTGTGGAAGGCCGCTTTCGCGATCTGGAACCTGGCGCAGGAGGAAAGAAGTGCGGCACTGGAGCTGTTCCGCCGTTCCCTGATGATCAACCCGAACTCGGCGACGGCCCTTACCCTGGCGGGCTGGATCGAAACGATGCGTGGCAGTCAGGGCGCCGGCCGCGAGATGATTTCGCGGGCGCGACGCCTGAACCCACGTGACCCGCAGGGATGGCTGCTGCCGGGGGTCATGGCAATTTCCGCATTCGTTGACGGCAATTATCCTGATGCCGTGATTTGGGCGAGGAAAGCGCTGGTGCTTAACCGGCGTTTCGCGGTCGCGCTGCGCGTCCTGGCGGTCGCTCTGGTGGAATTGGGGCAGCGTGATCAGGCGGCGGAGGTCGTGGAAGAACTGCGAAGGGTCGAGCCGGGGCTGACTGTTTCGGAGTTCTTCCATCGGATACCGGTGCCTATTGAAGCGATGGCTCGGAAGTACGCGGAAGCACTTCGAACCGCCGGCCTTCCGGAATGATTGGGCGGCTAGTATCGCCCATCAGAGAAGGGCGATTCGTCGCGAAATGTTTGAAGTAGCCGATTCACGCGGCGAATCGTGGTCGCAGTGCGACTCACGCTTCTCTGCGATCGGGTGCTAGCGAACCGGCGGTGCCGAGGTACCAGGGCGGGATTACATCGTGCGAGGCTCGACCGGGGCAGACCTCCGGACGATCACCGCCACGGGTCCGCCGCCGTCCGGACCCTGATGTTCCGCGCCGCCGGAGATGAACAGATCGGTCCGTCCCACCACGCCGGCCAGCACGCCGCCGACCAGTGCGCGCGCGTGCCGGGTCGCATTGATGTCGCTGTCGTCGAGCATGATGTGCCGAACGCCACGGATCCGCCCGGTGCTCGATGGGTCGGCCTTCGCCAGGACTGCCAGCAGTCTGTCGCGCGCAGCGTCGTCCAACTGCCCCGACACGGCCAAGCCGGCATCCGCCAGCGCGCCGATCACCGCCGGCAGGTCGATCGCATCGCGCATCACGCGGTGGGCGATGATCGCATCGCTCGCCCAGGTATCGCTGTTGCCCAGCACGACGACCTCATTGTGCATCAGTTCGATGCCGGCCGAGGTACTGGCCCGGCCCGACCAAAGGTCCAGCCGGTGGCACACCACGGTGTCATCCAGCGCCTCGCGTGCGGCCTCCCCCAACGCCAGGGCGACGCCCAGCGCGGAGGCTCCGCGTGAATACCCCATTGATTTGTAAGTGTCCCCGGTCACCACGGACTGGCCGCGTGCGGCGGCTTCCATGGTGCGGTCCCCGGTCAGCAGCGGGCATTTGACCTGCACGTAATGAACGTCGTCCGGCCGCGTGATGCCCGCCTGCGCCATTGCCGATGCCACGGCCTCCGCCGTTGCCTCGATCTGCGCGATCCGGCCGATTTCTTCCGGCTGGAATGTTCGGGTGAATGCCGAACCGATCGCCAGGCTGGGCGTGGGTGTGGATCCCGCCGGCGCGTCGCCAGCCGCGAAAACCAGCAGATGCGGCGACAGGCCGCCTTCCGTGCCGCCGGACATGACCATCGCGATCCGCTGGCCGACCTCGGCCGGGGAGCACCCGAGCGGGCCGGACAGCGCGTTCTGCAAAGCGCTGACGGCGTAGGCGCGGGTGAAATCGTTGACGCATCCGTTGCCCTCGGTCTTGCCGAAGATGGCCCGGATGTCGGTCGCGGCGACTGCTCCGGAGGCGATCAGGGCCAGCAGCCCGCTGGTGTCGCCGGGATGCGCGGTGGGCAGGCGGAAGACGTCGCAGCGTCGTATGGTATCACGAGTCATGTCTGTTCCCTGCTTCCGCGTTGGACCAATCAGCGTTGTCATTGCGTGTTACTACCGGCCGACCCCGCCATGAACCAAACTGGCATTGCGCGAGGCGCGGCGACCCGACAATCCCCCGCGTGGTTGCGGCGCCGCTCGGCTTCGTCCAAGTGACAGCAATGCACGTTGAGGCCGTTTCTTGGAGGAAAACCCATGCCGATCCCTGTAATCCTCGACTGTGACCCCGGCACGGACGATGCGGTCGCGATCATGCTGGCGCTCGCCTCGCCCGAACTGACCGTCCTCGCCATCACCGTGGCCGGCGGCAACGTCGGACTGAACAGCACCTTGCCCAATACCCTGGCCTTGACCGCCCTGGCCAACTCCACAGTCCCCGTCCATGCCGGCGCCGACCGTCCCCTGATCGGACAATTCGTCAGTGAGCCCCGCGTCCACGGCGCCGATGGCCTGGGCGGTGTCGTGCTGCCACCGGGCGGATCACCCACCCCCGGCCTCGCCGCGGACGTGATCCGGCGCATCCTGCGCGACGCAGCCGAACCGGTGACGCTAATCGGCATCGGCCCCGCCACCAACCTGGCCCTGGCGCTGACAACCGAACCCACGCTGACCACCAAAGTGAAGCAGATCGTGCTGATGAGCGGCGCCTGGGCCGAGGGCAACGTCACCCCCGCCGCCGAATTCAACGCCTGGAGCGACCCCGAGGGACTGGCGATCCTGCTCGCCTGCGGCCGTCCCGTGGTGTTCGCGACACTGGAGCTGACGGCGCAGGCGCTGACCACGCCCGCCCGCATCGCCACCTGGAGGACCCGAGGCAACGGACGCTGCCTGCGCGCCATCTGCGACATCCAGTCCACCGTCCCGCTGTCGCCCCGGTTCAGTTCGCTGGGCGCGCCGTTGCACGATCCGTGCGCCGTCGCCTGGCTGATTCGTCCGGAGCTGTTCACCGCGCGGGACTGTTCTGTCCGTATGGACCTCGGCCCCGGCCCGAGTCGCGGCCGCACCCTGATCGACCGTTGGAATCGCACCGGCGATCCGCTCAACGCCACGGTCCTCGAAACCGTAGATGCCGTCGGACTGTTTGAGCTTCTGGGCGAAAGGCTCGCGCTGTTGCCGTGATCCCAGCCCGACCGGAACGCATCACCGCGGCCCGAACATTGCTACTCCGCCCGGAAAACGCGATCCTGTGCAATGTTCGGGATGGCCATCGGGCGGATCTCGGTCAAACGTTCATCCGAGGCACCAACGTATGTCGACTGAACTGGAGCCCGCGCTATCTGAGCTCGATACAAAGATGGTCGAGGCGGAACGCCAGGCCAAGGGCTTGCTGGCCCGCCTCAAGCGCGCCCGGCGGATGGTGGCGATCGGCGACATCAACGGCGTTGCCGCCCAACTCGAACAGGCCCCGGAAGCCGCGGATCGGCTCGTCACGGCGTTTCGCGCCCTGGATGGATCGTTCACGTACGACGCGGAGGAAGCCTTCACCAGCGGGACCTACGTGGCCGAACTCAAGGCCGAGGCCGAGCGTCAGGGCGTGACGCTGGTGGAACGCGACGGCCGGCTGAGCGCCTTTCCCCTGGTGCTCAAGCTGGACGCGAGGGCAACCGGTGTGCGCGTCGGACGCAAGATGGTGCGCGCGATTCGCCCCTCGGCTTTGGTCAAGTCGTTGAAGGCGGCGCAGCAGGCCGGCCGCTTCAACGCGGCGGGATTCCTCGAACAGCTTTGGCGCGCCTACCAGCATCTGGCGCCATCAGGCTGGAAGCCGACGGGCGGTTCGCAAGGTCCTTCGGTATCGCTGTCTCAGATCCACACGTTGCTGACACTGTTGCCGGCGGCGGCAGCGGACTACCCGCGTGAGGTATTCGTGTGCGACCTGTTGCGGCTCAATCGCGAGCCCGACACCCGGACCAGGGGCGGCCTGGGTTTCAGCCTGCCAGCCTCCACCGGCAGCAAGGGGCAGGACCGGCTGACCGTGTATGATGAACGCGGCGTCGAACATATCTTCGTCGGCATTCGCTTCGTGGCACCGACGAGGACCGGAGGCACCTAGCATGACGATCCCGCTTGAATCCTGGCTGGAGGTGATGCGCGACGAGTATTTCGCGACCTTCATCCCGGAGGGTGGCAGCGCCGTTCGTTTCGTGGTCGCCGCCAACCCCGACCAGGCCGACAACGTATCGATGCGCCTGCGCGAGCTGGGCCAGCAGTGCCGGTTGACCGTCATCGATATCGACACCGCGGAAACCAAACTGCATTTGTTGCAGAATCTGTTCTTTGCCATCGCCAGGTCCATCGACTGGGACAAGTTGACCCAGGTGCAGCTGGAGCGTGTGGTGGCCAATAGCGGATATCGCTGGCCTGATCCGAACCAGCGCACGACGCTCGCCATTCTCGCCGAGGCCAATGAGGTCGCGCCGGCGTTGATGCGCATGCAGATCCACCAGGAAATCACCCGTGTCGTCTGGCAGGATACCCACCTCGCCCAGGATTTCCGAAACGCAATGATCGCGCTGCTCGTTACGCGGCTGGCCGATGACCAGGACGCACTGCAGAACGCCGTGTTCGGTTGGCTACAAGGATCGCCCGGACCGCTCGGGCTGCTGAAGGACGCGCAGATCGGCACGAAGATCGTCCGCAACAATGCCCGCGCCATGTTACGATCGCTGTGTCATTGGCTGCGCATGTGCGGCGAAAAAGGCATGCTGCTGTCCATCGACGTGACCCGACTGTTGCGCGAGCGGCGCCAGGTCGCGGACGGCCAATTCTACTCCCTGGCGGCGGTGATGGATTGCTATGAGGTGCTAAGGCAGATGATCGACGACGCCGGCATGTTGGAGGGCTTCTTTCTGGCCGTGATCGCCGATCCACCGCTGTTGGCCGGCGATCTGCGCCGCTCGCTGAACCAGTACACCGCGCTGAAGATGCGCGTCTGGGACGATGTGCGGCCCGAATACGGCGACAACCCGCTGGCGCCTCTGGTGCAATTGCAATGATGTGGCGGACAGGATGATGTGGCGCGACAGGATGTCGGCGCGATTGGCCATCGAGGCGCTGCGGGTAGGCGTGCCCAACGCCGAAGCGATCCATCGCCTCGGCGGTCCGGAAGACGCGATCGCGGATCGGTTCAACACCGGTCTGGACAATCTCTTCGATGCGCAAGCGGCGGGGTTCGCCGTGGCAGGCGGCTTCGGAACCGGCAAGTCGCACCTGCTGGGCACGCTCCGTCAGGCCGCGCTGGAGCGCAACTTCGTCGTCAGTACGGTGACCGTCAGCAAGGAGACGCCGCTGTCGATCCCGGGCGTCACCTATGCCGCCGCGATGCGTAACGCCACGGCGCTTGGCGTCAACGACGATGCGGTCACCCTTGCGCTGACCAAGGTTGAACGCCTCGAAGGTGCGATGCAGAGCCTGGAATTGTGGGCCAGCACGCCAGAGGCCGCGATGTCGCCGACGTTCAACGCCGTGCTGCATCTGCTGACCGGAAGCACGGACGCGGAATTACGCCACGCGATCGAATCGTTTCTGACCGATGGCAGGCCGCCGCTGCCGTCGTTACGCCGAGCTCTGAAGGAAAAGCGAGTCCGTTCCTTGTTCGATATGGGGCCGGTCGCGCCCGCGGAACTGGTTCGCCAACGCATGCGCTTCATGCCGCAGCTGTTCAGTGCCGCGGGATTTGCCGGCTGGGTGGTGCTGCTGGATGAGGTGGAACTGATCGGCCGCTATGGGCCGCTGCAGCGCGCGCTGGCCTATGCCGAACTCGCCCAATGGCTGGGTCTGGACAACGCCGCACGCATCCCGGGCGTGTTCGCGGTCTGCGCGATCACCGACGACTACGCCGACGCGGTCATCGATGCGAAACATGACGCCGAGAAACTGACCGAGCGGTTGCGCCTGCGCAGCGCGCCTCGGCAGGCGGATCTGGCGCTTCTCGCAATGCGTGCGATCCAGGATGCAATGAAGCTTCGCGCGCCGGACGACGCCGATTTGCGCCGGCACGAAGTAACGATTCGTGAATGCTATACCGAGGCGTATGGCTGGCCGGCACCACCAGCGGAGATCGCTGCCAGGCAGGCGAACCGAACGATGCGGCACCATGTCCGCGGCTGGATCACACAATGGGACATGATGCGGATCGCCGGCATCCGCACAAGCGTGATCGAGACGGTGTCCATCACTGACTACACCGAGGATGAGCGGCTGACCGACATGCCGGATGGCTTCGACACGCCCGGCTGACCCGGCTTCCGCCGCTTTCCAAATCGCGGGCATTGCCAGTGTCGTCGCGGGATCGCTACTACTGATCGAGCCGTCGTTCCGGGGTCGGCGGCGGCGCGTCCAGCGGCGCCCAGGGCCATGCCGGACGAGTGTTTACGGCCGACCCGCGAGACGAAGGTGTACACGATGGACCCGAACGCGCTGCCTTTCGACTCTGACGCCATGCTGACCGGGCTGCGTGAGTGGGTGGAATGCGAAAGCCCGACCTTCGATGCCACCGCGGTCAATCGCATGATGGACATCGCCTCGCGCGCCCTGGTGCTGGCCGGTGCCCGGATCGAGCGGGTCGCTGGCCGGCTTGGCCTGGGCGACTGCGTCCGCGCCATCTTCCCGCATGCCACCCCGGACGTGCCGGGCATCCTGCTGATGGGCCATCTCGACACCGTCCACCCGATCGGCACACTATCGAAACTTCCCTTCCGGACCGACGGGAAACGCGCCTGGGGGCCAGGCATCCAGGACATGAAAGGCGGCAACTACCTGTCGCTGGAGGCGATCCGTCAGTTGCAGCGCGCCGGCCTGCGCACAAAGCTGCCGATCACCGTCCTGTTCACCAGCGACGAGGAGATCGGCAGCCCGTCCACCCGCGACCTGATCGAGGCCGAAGCCGCCCGCCACAAATACGTCCTGGTCCCCGAACCGGCGCGCCCCGACGGCGGCGTGGTGACCGGCCGTTACGCCATCGCCCGCTTCAACCTGGAA
>JAQGHW010000119.1 GCA_028291505.1 Rhodopila sp.
CGACGCACACGCTCGCCCCATGCCGCGCCGGATCACAGGGCGTCATGACCGAGACCTGTGACGCAGCAAGCCCATCCAGAAACGCCACGGTCAATGTCTGCACGTGCCGCTGTACATCTCGCATATCAAACCGGGAAAGATACGACAATGCGCTGTTCAGCACGTAGATCGGACAATGCGCCGGATTGCCGCGGGTAAACCGCATCGCATCCGCCTTCAATGCCGGGGTCGTGTCGTAGCCGCGTGAGCCTGGCGCGAACGAATGCCAACCGGCAGAAGCTGGCGCCCAATCCGGTTGGCGTGCGCGGTTCCAGTACGCCACCGCGACCCCGGTAATACCGAGCATCCATTTGTAGCAGGCAGAGAAGGCAAAATCGGCGACAGAGGCCTCGATCGGCAGGTAGCCGGACGCCTGTGTGAAATCGACCAGCAGCAACGCGCCGACCTTGTCCGCCAATGCCCGCAAAGCGGCCAGATCCACGCGTTCGCCGGTCAGGTAGGAGACATAGCTGGCGGCGATGATGCGCGTGCTGCGATCGACGCAGGCCGACAGGCGGTCCGGTTCCATCCCCCTGGCCTGGCGCAACTGGATCGCCGGGTGGCGGCGCATCACAATCGGGCCGACGACCGACGGATACTCATTGGCATCGATCGCGATCGAGTCTCCCTCGCGCCAGTCGATGCTTTCCGCAACGATCGAGACACCCTCCGCCACATTGCTGACGAAGCCGATGTCGCCAGGGTCCACGCCCCACAGACGAGCCATGCCGGCCCGTGCGTCCTCGATCTCCTTTTCCTGCGCCGAACGCCCCGGCATTCCCCTGCTCTTGTCCGAGACATACCGCAGCAGCGCCTCATCATGCGCCCGCAGGGCCGCCGTTTCGCCGCCGGCGCAGACATGCGCGACACCTGGCGGCAGGCGAAAATCGGCTGGATCGAAAAGCGGCTTCATGTACCCCCGCGCGTGGAAACCGAACCCCGCACGAACGCGGCGCCCGCCTGAACCATTATCAGCTACAAGATTTCCACGAATTTGTCCCTGGCATGTTGCAGGCTTGACGCTCCGCACGATATGACCAATAAATTAGTCATGAATAAGGCAGTCACCCTCGCCGAAGCCAAAGCCCACCTCTCCGCCCTCATCACCGAGGCCGAGGAAGGTGCCGAGATCACCATCACGCGTCACGGGCGTCCGGTCGCGAGGATTATCGGCGCACCGCGAGATGTGGCGCGCACCGCCGGCGATTGGGCCTGGAACGGAGCTTATGACAAATCCGTCTTTGCCCCCATGTCGGACGAACAGGCCCGAGAGGAAGGCTGGCCCGTGTGAACCTGCTCGCCGACGCCTGCGCCCTCATCGTCTTTCACGGGTATGGCGGACAAACAATGAGTGGCGCGGGCAAGGCCGCCATGACCACCGGGGACGTCTTCGTTTCCCCAATCACCGTGTGGGAAATCAGCCGAAAAATCGCGCTGGGCAAGCTGGAAAGACCCGCCCCGCCCGGTTTCAACGGCAGCCTGTCAGAGTGGCTGCGTCAGGCGGGTTACCGCATGCTGCCCATGACCTGGGACGCATGCGAGCGGGCGAACGCCTTGCCGATGCATCACAAGGACCCGATGGACCGCGTGCTGATCGCACTCGCGCTCGACCGGGGCATGACGGTCGTCACCGACGACGATGTGTTCGCCCGCTACGGGGTAGAAACGATCTGGTAATCCCTTAATCGTCGTGCGAAACAACCGCCCCCGCCGTCGTTCCGCCGTCAATCACGATCGTCTGCCCCGTCGTGAAACTCCCTGCCGCCGACGCCAGAAACACCGCCGCCCCGGCGATCTCGTCCGGCTCCCCGATCCGCTGCAACGGCGTGTTCTTGGTCCGCTTCCGATACAACGCCGGGTCCTCCCACAACGCCCGGGCAAAGTCCGTCCGCACCAGACCCGGAGCAATCGCGTTCGCCCGGATGTTCTTCGGCCCCCACTCCACCGCGATATTCCGCGCCAACTGCATGTCGGCCGCCTTGGAGATCGCATACGTTCCCAGTTGCGCCGATCCACGCAGCCCGCCAATCGATGAGATAATGATCACCGCACCGCCACCGCGCTGAACGATGTGCGGAATCGCCATGTTCGCGAGCCACCAGTTGCTGCGGACATTGGAACCCATCACCCGCTCATAAGCGTCATCCGACATGCCGGCGGACGGCCCCAGATAAGGGTTCACCCCGGCATTCTCCACCAGGATATCGATCCCGCCGCAGCGTGCGACCGTCTGGTCCACCAGGTTCTGCAATTCCTCCTTGCGGCCGATATGACAGGGAATGACAACCGCCTTGCCGCCTTTCTCCCGGATACCGGCCGCCACCGCCTCACACGCATCCGGTTTACGGCTCGAAACCACAACGGTCGCCCCGTGTTCGGCCATCCGCGTCGCGATGGCCAGACCAATTCCCTTGGTCGAGCCGGTCACGATGGCCACCTTCCCGGTCAGATCGAACAGTGACGCCATCCTGGTTTCCCCCTCACGTGCGCCGCGGCTTGCCGCCCTCACACCGCGCGGCTTGCCGCGACGCTACCGGTGAGTATGCTGGCGCGATCGGGAACGTCAATCAGGCGACAACATGCAAATCAGGCGCACTGGCCTCTACAGCCGGGAACAACTCACTCGGCTGCTCCATCCAAACAGCATCGCGGTCATCGGCGCCTCCACGCGGGCCGGTTCATTCGGCAAGCAGGTGCTTGCGAACATGGCCCACTATGCCGGCCGGGCCTACCCGGTCAACGCGCGGTATCAGACGATCGGCGAGCACACCTGCTACCCGAATGTGCGCGACCTGCCCGAAGTGCCGGACTGCGCGGTGATCGCCGCCGCGCGGGAGGCGGTTGAGGAGATCGTGCTGGACTGCGCCAAAGCCGGCGTCGGCGGCGCGATCATCTTCGCCTCCGGCTATGCGGAGACCGGAAAGGAAGACCGCATCGCCCAGCAGGAACGGCTGGCCGCCATCGCGCGGGAGACCGGCCTGCGAATCGTCGGCCCCAATTGCATCGGCGTGGTGAACGCGCTGCTCGACAGTCGCGCCACCTTCATGGACATCACGCCTATCCCGAAACCAGAGCGCAACGCCGTCGGCGTCATCAGCCAGTCCGGCGCGCTCGGCATGGCCCTGGCGCAAGGTGTCGTGCGCGGGCTTTCGGTCAGCCACGTGATGACGTCCGGCAACTCCTGCGACGTCGACATGGCGGATTTCGTCAACTACCTGGCCACCGACCCGGCCTGCGGCTCGATCGCCTGCGTGTTTGAGGGCATGGCAACCCCGGACCGGCTGCTGCAGGCGGCCGAAAACGCGTGGGCGGTCGACAAACCGCTGGTCATTTTCAAGATGGCCACCGGCGAGCAGGGCGCCCGAGCGGCGATGTCCCACACGGGGTCGCTGGCAGGATCGAACGCCTCATACCGGGCGGTATTCAAGCGCGCCGGTGCCGTCGTCGTGGACGATTTCGAAGCCCTGATGGAAACCGCCGCCTTCTTCGCCAAGGCGCCGCCGCCGAAAGCCCCGGGCGCTGCCATCGTCGCCGCGTCTGGCGGAGCCGCGATCATGGCAGCCGACCGGGCCGAACAGCACGGCGTGCCGCTGCCGCAACCAAACCCGGAGGTCCGAACGATACTCGAGTCGCGGATCCCGGAGTTCGGATCGTCGCGCAACCCCTGCGACGTCACCGCCGCCGTCCTCGGCGACCCCGAATCGCTCGGAATTTGCGCCAACGCCCTGCTGGGCGATTCGCAATACGGCGTTCTGGTGTCCCCGCTGACCTATGGCTACGCCCCATCGGCGAAACGCCCGCAGGTCTACAGCACCCTGGCAGAGCAACACGGCAAGATGGCCTGCGTCGTCTGGCAGACCGAATGGCAGGACGGACCGGGAGTCGTGGAGGCCAACCAGTGCAACCGCGTCGCGCTGTTCCGCTCGATGAGCGCCTGCTTCGCCGCCCTCGCGTCCTGGCATTGGCGGGCGGAAAAGCGCGCTGCCGGCACACAAACCGTCCCCCCGACTTCGCCCGAAACGATCGCACGCGCTCGTTCGCTGATCGCCCAGGCCAGCGGCCAGACGCTGACGGAACGAGAAGCCAAGGCGGTGCTGGCCCTGTACGGCGTGCCAGTGGTCGGCGAACGATTGGCCCATTCGGTCAACGACGCGGTGGACGCCGCCACGGCCCTCGGATACCCGGTGGTGCTGAAAGTCGAATCCCCCGATCTGCCGCACAAGACCGAGGCCGGCGTGATCCGCCTCAACATGCGCACCGCCGACGAGGTGCGCGAGGGTTACGCCGCCGTGATGGCCAACGCCGCCAAGGTGGCGCCACCCCCCAGGATCAACGGCGTCCTGGTGCAGCCGATGGTGCCGCAAGGCATCGAGATGGTCGTCGGCGCCCGCAACGATCCGTTGTTCGGCCCGCTGATCGTGGTCGGGCTTGGCGGGATCCTGGTGGAGGTGCTGAAGGACACTGCCCTGTCCCCCGCCCCGGTGACCCCATTCGAGGCCGAAGCCCTGCTGCGGCAGTTGAAGGGCGTCAAACTGCTGGAAGGCTTCCGCGGCATGCCGGCTGTGGATGTAAAGCGGCTGGCTCAGGTGATCAGTGACGTATCACGGTTTGCCGCCGATCATCCGAGTTCGGTAGCCGAACTGGATGTGAACCCGCTGATCTGCGCCGGCAACCGGATCACGGCGGTGGATGCGCTGATCGTCGTCGCCTGACGGGCCGGGCATTCGATGTCGCGTCGTGACCGGGATTGGCCCGGCCGCCCACGCAAGCCGCCCGCCTCAATACTTCCGCATCAACGCAACGATCCGCCCCTGCACCTTCACCCGGTCCGCCGGGAAAATTCGCGTCTCATGCCGTTCGTTGCATGGCTCCAGCGCGATCGAGTTCCCCCGCCGGCGAAGCCGCTTCAGCGTCACTTCGGTATCATCGACCAGTGCAACCACGATCTGCCCGTTCTCCGCCGTGTCGCCCTTCAGGATGATCACCGTATCGCCATCCAGGATACCCGCCTCGATCATCGAGTCACCCGCGACCTCCAGCCCGTAGTGCTCGCCCGAGCCAAGCATGGCGAGGGGAACCTCGATCTGACTGGTGGTGTCGCGCAGAGCCTCGATCGGAAGGCCGGCGGCGATACGGCCATACATCGGAAGCTGGATTGCGCCGACATCGCTGGCGGTGCGCACTCCTGGCAACCGCTGCGTGAAATCGCCCCGAATGACATTGGGCGCGAAACCTTGCGACACCTCATCGTCATGTGAGGCGTCAGGCGACGCCTCTCGCGGCAGCATGTTGTCCGGCAAACGCAGGACGTCGAGCGCCCGCGCCCGGTGATGCCGGCGGGCGAGATAACCACGCTCCTCCAGCGCCGAGATCAACCGATGAATCCCGGATTTCGACTTCAGGTTCAGTGCGTCTTTCATCTCCTCGAAGCTCGGGGAGAAGCCGGTCTGCTTCAGGTGCCGATCGATATACACCAGCAGTTCGTATTGCTTGCGAGTCAACATAGTGGACATCCTCGAATGGTCGTCGGAACAAACCGGAAACCGTCGACGCCGTTCTATGTTGGTTCCGTTACCGTCGTCAAGCGAAACTGTGGACAAATTTGAATGTCACAGCATATGCGCGGATTTTCTTGAACCGAAGACGTCACAAACCCAGCGAATCGAGTCGGATGATCCCAACTTCCGCCCCCTCCGGCAGCCCGGGCGCGTGCGGAGCCCGCAAAACCAGCGCGTCAGCGAGCGCCAGCCGCCGCAGCATCGCGGAGTCCTGCACCGGGAACGGCGTCACCACGACTCGGCCGGTGACATCGGTGCTGACCGTCGCCCGTAGATGGTCGGCTCGATGGTCGTTCTGCTTCACTGGAACGCCAAGGATCGCGGTGGAAACCGGCGGCGGCGCGGCGGGCAGCCCGGACAGGCGGGCCAGCGCCGGCAGCAGGAACAGGATCGAGCAGACCATCGCGGACACCGGATTTCCCGGCAGGCCGAGCACCGGCGTGACGCCGAGCTGACCGAACAGCAGGGGTTTGCCCGGCCGCATGGCGATCTGCCAGAAATCCAGTGTCATGCCGCGCGCCTTGAGCGCCTCGATCACCAGGTCATGGTCGCCCACCGAGGCGCCACCCGTGGTGACCAGCATGTCCATGCCCACGACCGAATCCGCGACCGCGCCGATGGCCGACCGCTCGTCGCCCACCACCGGCAGGATCATCGGGTCCCCACCAGCCGCCCGCACCAGCGCCGCCAGCGCGTGCGAGTTCGAACTGACGATGCCCCCCGGCGGGATCGGTTCCCCCGGCATCGCGATCTCGTCGCCCGTGGCGAGGATGGCGACCCGTGGCCGGCGATGCACCGACAGCCACGGGTAGTTCGCCGCGGCGGCCAGTCCCACATCGCGCGCAGTAAGCCGCCGGCCGGCTGGAATAACCACGTCTCCCGCCGCGAAATCCTGCCCCTTGCGGCGGATATGGCGCCCCGCCGCCACCGCTTCATTCACCCGGACGCTATCGCCCTCGCGGGTCGCGTCCTCCTGCAACAGGATCGAGTCGGCCCCGGACGGCACCACGCTGCCGGTGAACAGCCGCACCGCTTCCCCCGGCCTGACTTCACCGCCAAATGGATGACCGGCAGGGGCAGCGCCGATCACCTGCAGCCTGGCATCGAGGACGCCATCCGCTGCGCGCAGCGCATAGCCATCCATCGCCGAGACGTCGGCGGGGGGCTGGGTCAACCTGGCGGCTACACCCTCGGCGGTCACGCGGTTCCAGGCATCCGCCAAGGCGACGACCTCGGCGGGAGTCGGGCGCAAGGCGTCCAATATGCGCCCGCGGGCTTCCTCGACACTGATCATCCTGCACTCCAGATGGCTGGGTCAGGCCAATGTGGCCGAAGCCGGGACGCGTCTCAAGGTGGAAGGAAGCTGCCGATCGACGCAAGGCTGATTTCGCCGGCGCCTCTCGGGGCGTCCCGGTTGGCAGTTCGTTGCCACCACGCCCCGGGTCAGGCCGCGCGTATCCCGACCAGGAACTGATCCACCTGCCGCCGCAGCGACACCGCCTGCGAGCCAAGCGCCGTCGCCGCCGTCTTCACCGCCTCGGCGGTTCCTGTGGTGGCATGCGTCTCCGCCGTGACAGCCGTTACGCTGGCCGACGCATCCCGCGTCCGTTCTGCCGCAAGCTGGGTGTTCCTCGCGATCTCCTGCACTGCCGTGCCCTGTTGCTCCACGCCGGCCGCGATCGCCGTGGCCACGGTGTTCACCTCGTCGATCGTGCCACGGATCTGGGTGATCGCCCGCACCGCATCCTGCGTAACATTCCGCACATTGGCGATCTGCGCACCGATCTCCTCGGTCGCCCTGGCCGTCTGGTTGGCCAGCGATTTCACCTCCGACGCCACCACGGCAAACCCCTTCCCGGCCTCCCCGGCCCGCGCCGCCTCGATCGTCGCGTTCAAAGCCAGCAAGTTGGTCTGTGCCGCGATATCGCTGATCAGCCGCACCACCTCGCCGATCTTTGTCGCACTCTCGGCCAGCCCGCGCACCGTCTCATCGGTCTGCTGCGTCTCCTCGACCGCGCGCCGGCTGACCCGTGACGACTGCGCCACCTGGCGGCTGATCTCGGCAATCGAGGCACTCAGTTCCTCGGTCGCGGCGGCGATCCCCGACACGTTGCTCGACGCCTCGCCGGTTGCCAGTTCGGCATCTCGTACCCCGGTCGCCGCACGCTGGGCAATCTGGATCATGTCGGCCGCCGCGTGGTCCATCTGGCTGCCGGCCTCATCCAGCGCGGACAGGGCCGAACCCACGTTGCCCTCGAAAGCCTGGATATGACCTTCGACCGAGACCCGCCGGGCTTCCGCCAGATCCCGCTGCTCGCGCTGCTCCTCCTCGATCCGCAGTTTCTCGACCCCCTGCTGGCGGAAGGTGCCCAGCGCGATCGCCATCGCCCCAATCTCGTCCCGCCGGTCGCCGAAGTCGGTCTTCACCGAAAGATCGCCCTGCGACAGCCGCTGGGTCAGGTCCCGCAGCCGCAGCAGCGGACCGGTCACCCGCCGCGTCACGATCAGGAAGCCGCCAGCCGTCGCCGCGATCGTCAGCAGCAGCACCACCGTCTGGATCACCAGGTCCCGCAGCGCCTCGCCACGCTCCCGCGCGGCACGCTCCGCCGCCTGGGCCAACGCCGCGTTGGCGACGTCCAGCATCACGCCCAACCTCTGCACGGTGAACACGGACCAATCGTCCACCCCGACCTCAGGCGCCGTATGGTTCGACAATGCCTCGATCAGACGTTCCATGCGGGCAAGATAGTCCGGCGAGAACAGTGTCCGTTTCGAGTCCGCCAGAGTCGCTGCGAAGGCCGGCGAAAGGTCGATCCCAACGACCGCATCGTCGATCGCGTTCCACAGCGCATGGGCGCCGCCGATATACCCCGCGAACGTAACCCGGGCATCAGGCGCGACCGCACCCTTCGTCAGCCCCATGGTGATCAGCAGCGAGCCTTCCCCCGCCGTCTGGCGAACCATCCAGGCGAGTTGCTTCACGCCCATCATCTGATTGAGGAAAGGGCTGTTCTTCTTGATGCTGGCGGCCAGACCGGAGGCCATCTGCTCCAGCGTCTTCTGCAATCCCAGACTCTCGGCGACATACTCCTGACTTAATGCCGGCCGCCGAGCGGATTTCGGGCCGGCCACGCCACTCCAGAATTCAGTTTGCAATGCAGTCAGCCTGTCAAAATACCGGCGCAGGCTGGCGATCAGTTCGGCGCTGTTTTCGAACGGAATACCCGGCGCCAGATCCAACGTCGCTGCAAGCGCGGGCATCTCGCCATTGCGCAATTTGGTAACATTCTCCTTGTTCTTCGCACTGAGCGTCTCATCCGCCTCCCATGCCCGCGGCGTGGTACTGCGGTCGGTGCGCAAGTTGATCAGCGCGTTGAAGATTTGGCTGGAGGTGGCCACCACCTGCTCTGCCCGGCGACCCTCCGCCAGGACATGCCAGGAGGCACGCACGCTCATACCCATCAAAATGATTGCTGTAAGCGCGAAGAACGCCAGAATCGATTTCAGCAGGCGGTCCGACGAAAGCTGGTTGAACATCAAAATCGATCACTCGCGCGCAAGGTTGTTCCGGGCGCACACGAAACGCAGTGAAAGGTTAATAAAACGTTACGGCCTGCCCGGGTTCCTGCCGGGCATGCGGATTGGCGACCGCACTCCCGGCCCGGCGCCAGCGAGATGCGGAAGCCTCAGCTGGTCGCGCGCTCGATGATACGGAAAGGTACCTGCACCCTGTCGCCATCGCGCGGCCCCTCGCCAGCCAGGCGCCGCAGCAGGAAAGCCGCCGCCGACCGGCCGGTCCCGACGCCTTCCAGGCTGACCGTCGTGATCGGCGGCTCGTTCATCGCGCTGATCTCAAGGTTGCCGAAGCCGCACACCGCAAGGTGTTCCGGAATCGGAACGCCCTGCACACGCGCCTCGGTTACCACACCGAACGCCAACTGATCGGAACTGCAGAACACCGCGCAACGCTGGTCCAGGAACGGCAGCAACGCGCGCAGCCCATCGCGACCCGCGGCGATGGTGCTGGGTGCGGGCATCACCTGATCCAGCACGACCGCGGCACCCGCCTTGGTAACCGCTTCGTTGAAGCCGCGGGCCCGCGTCATGGCCCGGGAATCACGTGCCGCCAGAACCGCGAACCGGTCGTGACCCTTGACCAGAAAGTATGCCGCGACCTCGCCACCGACCTGCGCATGATCGAAGCCGATCACCATGTCGATCGGCCGGCTGGACACGTCCCAGATCTCCACCACCGGGATGTGCGCTTCGATCAGCATCTGCCACGCGGCCGGGCTGTAGCCGGATCCGGTGATCAGCAACGCATCCGGCCGCCGTCCGAGCACCGCTCGGAATAGCGCTTCGTCGTCGCTGTCCTCATAGCCGCAGATCGACAGCATCACCTGGTACCCGGCCTGGCGCATGGAATCGGAGAACGACTGCACGACGCCGGCGAACATCGGATGCGCGATGGTCGGAACGACGGCGGCAACCATGCGCGATTTACGCGACGACAAGCCGCCGGCGATCAGGTTGGGAACATAGCCCAGGCGGTCGATCGCTTCACGCACCCGTGCGGTGGTGTCCGGCGACACGCGGTCGGGCGTGTTGATGACCCGCGACACCGTCATCGGCGCCACACCCGCCGCCGCCGCGACGTCAGTGATCTTCACCGGCGTGTTCTTAATGGACGCGTTACGAGAGGCGGGGGCGCTCACCGGATCAAACACGGCTGTTTCCTCACCTGTCGCAAGTTGAGATGCAACGTAGCGCGCCGCCAGCTGTCCTACCAGCCAAGATTACGACACGTCCACAAATCTTGAGCCGGCGCAGGCCACGGCCCGCCCGCCCGGGGGCCTGGAGCAACGCCACGAAATGGAGCAACATCGCCAGGTGCAGTCAGCAGGAGGAAATCAACATGCTGAAATCCGGCGTATCGATGTTTTTCACCGACTACTCCATGCCGCCCGGCGCTCTGGGCCAGGCACTGGAGCAGCGCGGCTTTGAGTCGCTTTGGGCCCCCGAACATTCCCACATTCCACTCAGCCGCAAGTCGCCGTTCCCCGGTGGCGGCGACCTGCCGAAGCGCTACTACGATGCCATGGACCCGTTCGTGACACTGACGGCAGCGGCAGCCGCGACCAAGACGCTGATGGTCGGCACCGGGGTCTGTCTGGTGGCGCAACGTGACCCGATCCAGACGGCGAAACTGGTAGCATCCATCGACCAGGTCTCCGGCGGTCGTTTCCTGTTTGGTATCGGCAACGGCTGGAACCAGGACGAACTGGAGGACCACGGCGTTAAGTTCGCCGATCGACACAAAGTCGCTCGGGAACGGGTCGAGGCGATGAAAGAGATCTGGACCAAGCCAAAGCCGGAATACCACGGCGAGTTCGTCAACTTCGATGCAATGATGA
>JAQGHW010000122.1 GCA_028291505.1 Rhodopila sp.
GGTGGTCGCTCGCGGCATGGGCCGCCCCTGCGTCGCCGGCGCCGGCGGCATCAGCGTCGACTACAACAACCAGATCCTGTCGGCCGGCGGCAAGCAGGTGCGCGCAGGCGAGGTCATCACCCTGGACGGCGCCTCCGGGGAGGTCTTCATCGGTCCCGTCGCGATGATCGAACCCGCGGTGTCCGGCGATTTCGGCACCCTGATGGAATGGGCCGACAAGCACCGCCGCATGGGCGTGCGCGCCAACGCCGAGACCCCGACCGACGCCGAAACCGCCCGCAAGTTCGGTGCCGAGGGCATCGGCCTCTGCCGCACCGAACACATGTTCTTCGACCCCGAACGCATCCTGGCCGTCCGCCAGATGATCATCTCCAACTCGGAAGCCGGCCGCCGCACCGCGCTGGGTCGGCTGCTGCCGTTCCAGCGGGAGGATTTCCGCCAGCTGTTCACCATCATGGCCGGGCTGCCCGTCACGATCCGGCTGCTCGATCCGCCGCTGCATGAGTTCCTGCCGCATGCCGACCAGGAAATGCAGGAAGTCGCGGACAGTCTGGGTGCCGACATCACCACCATCCGCAAGCGTGCCGAGGAACTCGCCGAGGCCAACCCCATGCTCGGGCACCGCGGCTGCCGCCTGGGCGTGTCGTTCCCGGAAATCTACGAGATGCAGGCCCGCGCGATCTTCGAGGGCGCGATCGCGGTCGCCAAGGAGACCGGCAAGGCGCCGCATCCTGAGATCATGATCCCGCTGGTCGGCATGAAGAAGGAACTCGAAATTACCCGCGCCCAGGTCGACAAGGTCGCCGCGGAAGTGTTCGCCGAAACCGGCACCACGATCGAATACAGCGTCGGCACGATGATCGAGCTGCCGCGCGCCGTGTTGCTGGCCGACCAGATCGCCGAGTGCGCCGACTTCTTCAGCTTCGGCACCAATGACCTGACCCAGACGGTGTTCGGGCTATCCCGTGACGATGCCGGAAAGTTCCTGCCGCAGTATGTGGAGGCCGGAATACTGCCGAAGGACCCGTTCGTGTCGATCGATATCGAGGGCGTTGGCGAAATGGTCCGCATCGGGGTGGAGAAAGGCCGATCCACCAAGAACGATCTCAAGCTGGGGATTTGCGGCGAGCACGGCGGCGATCCGGCGTCGATTGCGTTCTGCGAGCAGGTCGGGCTGGACTACGTGTCGTGCAGCCCGTTCCGTGTGCCGGTGGCGCGTTTGGCCGCGGCGCAGGCGGCGTTGGGGGCAGCGGGGGATCGAACGGCTTGATATCCGCACGCACCTTGTGCTGGCCGAAATACCGCCGCGCCTTGTACGAGCCCGTGCTGCATCTGCTGATCCGTTCCGAGAGGCGAGGGCAAAAGCGCTCGGGGTGGAGGACCCCCAAACCGGCGAACTGATCCGCCACCATTAGAGCAACATCAGCCTGACTGGAACAGTCCGGCTGATAAAGTTGCTCGTGAAAACAATGGTCTAGAGCATGCTGACTGTTTCCAGTCAGCCTAAAAATGCTCTAGATAACGGTTATGGATATTGGGGCCGTTCCGCGAGGGGCGGCCCCTCTGCTGTTTCACCTGTAGGCGACCCGTCATCACCAGGTAACGCCGGGGGCTTACGTAGATCATGCCGGCTGTGGTTTCGCCCACGGGCTCGTTCAGGACCGGACAGGCGCGCTTTTAGACCGGGCGCGCCTGTTTGGCCGCCTGAAATGGGTAACGGATCGTTACCCCCCTTAGCGCGCCACCGTGGCGCGCTTCCTCCGATCCGTGACCCTGCCCACCGTAGGGAGGATGCCTCCTCAGTTTCGAGGACCCCCCGTGCGCAGTTTTGCGCAAGGCTAACCCATTGATGTTGAATGGCACGAAATCGTGCCGGCGGACGTGCGTCGCCGTGACGCGCTATCGGTTGATCGTGACGACGACAGAAAAAAGGGTCCGCCATGGGTACGCAGCCAAAAATGAGGTGATTTTCAGTGATGGAATTTCAGGACTAAAATCGTCAAAAAAGCCAACGATTTCAAGATGGTGCCCAGGGGCGGAATCGAACCACCGACACTGCGATTTTCAGTCGCATGCTCTACCAACTGAGCTACCTGGGCACACCGTGGCACGTTGGAGGGCGGGTGATTAACCCATGCCCGCCCCGGGATCAAGCGCTGATCAAGCGCCGATCAAGCCCCGGTCAAGCCGCTTCCGGACCCGGCGGCGGGTCGTCGTCCAAGTCCGCCGGCGGCCCCGGAACGCGGTAAACGCCCGTCAGCCAGCGGCCCAGATCGACCTCCTGGCAGCGCGCTTGGCAGAACGGCCTGTACGCCTCGGAGGAGCGTCGTCCGCAGATCGGGCACGTTGATGGTTGCTTAGCCATGGTCCCTCTCGCTACAGCCCGGTTACAATAACAACACCTTAACCCGGACCTGGGGGCAACTCCAAAATTCGGTCCCGCGACGCCCCATGATGCCCTGCCAATTCAAAAGGGCGTTCGACCGTCACTTTCAAGCGGTTCAGGCAGGTTGCCGAGACGACCCACGCGGCACATCATCCCCCCGCGCGGCTCGCCGGTAATCCCAGCCGCCCGCCCACGAAGACCCAAAACCTGGGACTGCTGATATAAGGACGCGTCTTGGCCGAGTTCTCAATCCGCCCCATCGGCACCTTGCATACGCCCTGGCACTCGATCGCCGCGTGCCCGCGCAATGGTCGCCAGCCCGATCCGCCGCCCCCCTGCACCGCGCGGCTCTTTCCCGAGTTCCTGGAAGGCCTTCAAAGCCTGGACGGGTTTTCCCATCTGATCCTGCTTTATTGGCTCGCCCAGGCGACCGGCCCGAAGCTGACCTTCACGCCACCGTTCGATCCGCTGCCACGAGGCGTTTTTTCCACGCGCGCCCCTTTCCGGCCCAACCCCATCGGGCTTTCGGTCGTAGCCTTCGATGGATTCGCCGATCCGAGTACGTTGAAAGTCCGTTGTCTGGATTGCCTGGACGGAACCCCGCTGCTCGACATCAAACCGTATCTGCCGACCACGGACAGCGAACCCAGCGCCTCGATGGGCTGGCTCGACCCGCATGCCACGCGGAAGCGGGATACCAAGGCTAACTAAACAGCGCGGCGACCTTGGTCAGCGTGATCCAGACCCCCCACAGGATCGGGATACCCACCGCGGCCCAGGCCAGTGCCGACGCCGGGCTGAAGCCGCCGGCAGCCGAACCCGGTATGTCGGCGGCAGCCTCGGCCTGGACTTGCAGCGCGGTGACCTCGGCATCCGACATGAACCATTTGCGTGCCACCGGCCGCACCAGCAGGTTCGCGACCAGCCCGATGACCAGCAGCCCCGCCAGCAGATACAGCGTCACGTCATAGACCGATGATCGAGGCACGCCTGCCGCTATCGCTGCCTCCCGCATGTAGCTGACCAGCACCGGCCCGATGACCCCGGCGGTGGACCAGGCGGTCAGCAGGCGGCCGTGGATCGCGCCGACGAACTGGGTGCCGAACAGGTCGGCCAGATACGCCGGCACGGTGGCGAAGCCGCCGCCATACATCGACAGGATGACGCAGAAGAACCCGACGAACAGCATTTTGCTGCCGGCATGGGCCGCCCACGGCGCCAGCGCGTACATCGCGATCCCGAGCACGAAGAACACGAAATACGTGACTTTACGACCGATATGATCAGACAACGATGCCCAGAAGAAACGGCCGCCGATGTTGAACAGCGACAGCAGACCGGCAAACCCCGCCGCGATCGCCGCCACCGCCCCGCGCTGTTCGGGTGTCAGCGCCGTGAAAGAAACGTCCGAATGACCAATCAGGGAGCCCCCGAAAATCTCCTGCAGCATGGGTGACGCCATGCTGATGACTCCGATGCCGGCGGACACGTTCATGCACAGCACCAGCCAGATGCACCAGAACGCCGCGGTCTTGTGGGCATCCTTCAGGTGTACCTGGCCGTGGGTAATCATTGTCTTGGTGTTTGCCTCGCGCCGCCACCCGGCCGGCTCCCAGCCCGGTGCGGGCACGCGATAGCCGAACGCGCCGGCCATCATGAAGACGAGGTAGATCAGGCCCATCACGACGAAGGTCTGCCACACCCCCTGTGATCCGGCGGCGATCGATCCCGCGGCGACTGATCCTGCGCCGGCTGGTCCGCCGGGCGTGCTGAAATACACCATCAGCATCTGCGCCAGCGGGGCGCCGATCATCGCGCCGCCACCGAAACCCATGATCGCCATTCCGGTGGCCATGCCGCGCCGATCCGGAAACCATTTTATCAGCGTCGACACCGGGGAGATGTACCCCAGGCCCAGGCCGATCCCGCCCAGCACGCCGGTTCCAAGCCACAGTATCCAAAGCTGGTGAGTAACGATGCCAACCGCGCCAAGCAGCAGGCCGCCGGACCAGCAGATCGCCGCGATCACGCCTGCCTTGCGAGGGCCCGCACGCTCCAGCCAGCCGCCCCAGACCGCCGCGGAGATGCCAAGGACCACGATGAACAGGGTGAACACCCAGTTCAGGTCAGAAATGAGCCAATCGCAGCTCGTCGTGAACAGGGCATTCACCGTGCCCGAACCGGCCGGGCAGGCGACCGGCCTGGCGCCCCCGACGGCCCGCGACAACGGCAGCCAGAATACGCTGAAGCCGTAGGCCATGCCGATGCACAGATGGATCGCGAGCGCGGCCGGCGGCACCAGCCAGCGGTTGTATGCCGGACCGGCAACGATACGGCTTCGGTCCAATATACCGAGTATAGAATCAGGTCCGCCGGAGCGGGTCGCGGTGGTGGCTGCGGTCACGATATGTCTCCCCGGACAACGGCTTTTTCGTTACCGAAGTCCTTTCTTAGCCGACGGCGAAGTCTTTGGAAACCCCGGCCAGTGGTCCTCAGGCCGGTGTGTGGGCCGCCATCCGCTCGACCGCCTGCCGCACCAGCGGGTCAAGCTGAATACTTCCGTCGGCAAGCTGCGCGCCAATCGCCCTGCGCATCCGCGGATCCCAGAATTTAAGCATATGATCCTCGATCGCCGCTACGGCCAGGTCCGGTTTCTGCGACTCGAAGAAACGACCAATCTGGTTGGCCATATAGGCCAGTTTGTCATGCGACATGGCGCGCCATCCGTGGGCTGATCCGGTTCAGATGCGTGAAGACCTCAAATCCGTCGGCGCGGGCCACGCCGATCAGGGTGATGCCGGCGCCATTGGCCACCTCGATCGCCAGCGACGTCGGCGCCGAGATCGCAACGACCACGGGTGCGCCCAGGGTCGCCGCCTTCTGCACCATTTCGACCGAGACCCGGCTGGACAGCAGAACAAGCCCGTCGGACGCCGCCCTGCCGGCCCGTGCCAGCGCGCCCGAAAGTTTGTCCAGCGCGTTGTGCCGGCCCACGTCTTCCCGCAGCGCCACCAGCCCTTGTTCGGGGGTCCAGAAGGCGGCCGCGTGGACCGCATGAGTCGTCGCATTCAGGACTTGTGCGCCAGGCATGGACCGCATCGCCTCCTGGATCATCGCCGGGGTAAAACCGCGTCCCTCGGGGACGGCAGGGGCCGGACGGATCGCCGCCGCCAGACTATCCAGCCCGCACAGCCCACACCCGCTCGGTCCCGCCAGACGCCGCTGCCGCTTCGTCAGCGCATCCAGCCGATCGTCCGCGAGATCCATGCGGCACTCGATACCCTCCGGAACCTCGACGATATGCAGCGCCAGGATGTCCGCTGCCTTTCCGATAATACCCTCGGACAGGCTGAAGCCGATCGCGAAGTCTTCCAGGTCGGCCGGGCTCGCCAGCATCACCGCATGAGTGGCGCGGTTATAACTCAGCGCGACAGGTGTCTCGCGTGGCACCGTTCGCAATCCGTCCTGGGCAGAATCGCCGCGCCAGGCGACACGCGGGGCAGGGACGACGGGGTCAGGCATCGCTGCGACGCCCCCCGCTGCGACACCGTGCAGGCACCCTACTCACCGGCCGGCACCGCCGCGACACGCCGGCTTTCGGCGGACAGCGCTCGGTATTCGATCTGCCACTCGGACGGCCCGTTCGATGGCGAAACCTGCACCGCCGTCACCTTGTATTCCGGGCAGTTCGTTGCCCAATCGGAGAACTCGGTGGTGACCACGTTGGCCTGCGTCAGCGGGTGATGGAACGTCGTATAGACAACACCCGGAGCCACCCGTTCCGTCACCGCCGCCCGCAACGTCGTCTCACCGGCCCGGCTGCGCAGCCGCACCCAGTCGCCGTCCTTCACACCGCGTTCCTCGGCGTCATGCGGGTGGATCTCCAGCAGGTCCTCCGCATGCCACACCACATTGGCGGTCCGCCGGGTCTGCGCCCCGACATTATATTGCGACAAAATCCGCCCGGTCGTCAGCAGCAGCGGAAACCGCGGCCCAACCTTCTCATCCGTCGGCACGTACTCGGTAATAACGAAGTTGCCCTTGCCCCGAACAAAATGATCAAGGTGCATGATCGGCGTGCCATCCGGCGCCGACTCGTTACACGGCCACTGCACCGAACCCGCGTCCAGCTTGTCATACGACACACCCGCAAAGGACGGCGTAGTCCTGGCAATCTCGGCCATGATCTCAGACGGATCATTGTAGTGCATCTTGTAGCCCATGGCGTTGGAGATCGCCTGGGTCACTTCCCAGTCCCCCAGCCCCGCCCGCGGAGCCATCACCTTGCGCACCCGGTTGATGCGCCGTTCGGCGTTGATAAAGGTCCCATCCTTTTCCAGGAACGTGGCACCCGGCAGGAACACATGCGCGTAGTTAGCCGTTTCGTTCAAGAACAGGTCGTGCACCACCAGGCATTCCATCGCCAGCAGCCCCGCGGTCACGTGCTTGGTATCCGGATCGGACTGGGCAATATCCTCCCCCTGGACATACAGCCCAAGGAAGGTTCCCTCGACCGCGGCATCGAACATGTTCGGAATACGCAGCCCGGGTTCCGGATTGATCTTGACCCCCCATTCCGCCTCATAGATCGCCCGAACGCCCGGCTGGCTGACGTGCCGGTATCCGGGCAGCTCGTGCGGAAAGCTGCCCATGTCGCAGCTGCCCTGCACATTGTTCTGGCCACGCAGCGGGTTCACCCCAACGCCGCGCCGCCCGATATTCCCGGTCGCCATCGCCAGGTTGGCGATCGCCATCACTGCGGTGCTGCCCTGGCTGTGCTCCGTCACGCCCAGCCCGTAATAGATCGCGCCGTTGCCGCCGCCCGCGAACAGCCGAGCCGCGCCGCGCACCAGGCCGGCCGGCACGCCGGTGGTGGCTTCCAAAGCCTCCGGGCTGTTCCGAGGCTCCGACACAAACGCCGCCCAATCGGCAAACGCATCGGCATCACACCGTTCCGCCACGAAATCCTGCGCGACCAGGCCCTCGGCCACGATGACATGCGCCAGCGAGGTCAGCATCGCAACATTCGTCCCCGGCCGCAGCGCCAAATGGTACGACGCTTCCACATGCGGCGTCCGCACCATGTCGATCCGCCGAGGATCGATGATGATCAGCTTCGCACCCTGCCGCAGCCGCCGCTTCATCCTCGACGCAAACACCGGATGCCCGTCGGTCGGATTGGCACCGATCACGATCATCACGTCGGAGTCGTCGACGCTGTCAAAGTCCTGCGTGCCCGCCGATGTCCCGAACGTCTTCCCCAGCCCATAGCCAGTCGGCGAATGGCATACACGAGCACATGTGTCGGTATTATTGTTGCCGAACGCCGTCCGGGTCAGTTTCTGCACCAGGTACGCCTCCTCGGCGGTGCAGCGGGACGAAGTAATAACCCCGACCGAATCCTGCCCGGCCTTCGCCTGGATACGCTTGAACTCCGACGCAACACGCTCGATCGCCACGTCCCAGCTCACCTCGCGCCACGGATCGGTGATCTTCTCGCGGATCATCGGCTGCAGCACACGATCCGGGTGCTGCGCGTAACCCCAGGCGAACCGCCCCTTAACGCACGAATGCCCATGATTGGCCTTGCCGTCTTTCCACGGCACCATGCGCACCACCTGATCGCCGCGCATCTCCGCCTTGAAGCTGCACCCCACCCCGCAATAGGCGCACGTAGTCACAACCGAGTGCTCCGGCTGCCCCAACTCGACCACCGACTTCTCCATCAGCGTGGCAGTCGGACAGGCCTGCACACAGGCCCCGCAGGAGACGCATTCACTGGTCAGGAACGGTTCATCCATGCCCGCCGCGACCTTGGACTCAAACCCACGCCCCTGGATCGTCAGCGCGAACGTGCCCTGGACCTCCTCGCAGGCACGCACGCAGCGCGAGCAAACAATGCACTTCGACGGATCGAAGTTGAAATAAGGGTTCGACCCATCGACAACGGCGGAAAGATGGTTCTCGCCCTCGTACCCATAACGCACATCCCGCAGCCCGACCTCACCCGCCGCCGTCTGCAATTCGCAATTGCCGTTCGCCGAACAGGTCAGGCAGTCCAGCGGATGGTCGGAGATGTAAAGCTCCATCACCCCGCGCCGGATCCTTCGCAGATCATCGTTGACCGTATGCACCTTCATCCCAGGCGCGACCGGCGTGGTGCAGGAAGCCGGAGTGCCTTTGCGGCCCTCGATCTCCACCAGGCACAGCCGGCAACTGCCGAAACTCTCCAGCGAGTCAGTCGCACACAGCCGCGGGACCTTGATGCCGGCCTGCGTCGAGGCACGCATGATGGACGTCCCCTCCGGCACCGTCACCGCATGGCCGTCGATCGTCAGCGTCACCATCGTTTCGCTGGTAATGGCGGGCGTGCCGTAGTCGATCTCCTGGATCAAAGACATCGGGCGAAATCTCCTTCTATTCAGCGGCCAGCGGGGCGTCAGCGGGAAGCCGTCCGCCGTGCCGGAAATCTTCCGGAAAGAAATTCATCGCGCTGAGCACCGGGTAGGGGATGAACCCGCCCA
>JAQGHW010000136.1 GCA_028291505.1 Rhodopila sp.
ACGGGCAGAGTTAGGGTCGGTTTTTATTGGTAGCACACTCAATCTTCCCTGCGACATCCCCAATCACGCCAGTTATATTGCCTCCTGGGCAAAGAACTTGCGAGAGAATAAACGCGAAATCTTCCGCGCCGCTGCTGACGCACAACGCATCGCCGATTACCTGCTGGCCTTCCATCCCGACTATACAAAACACACCGAAAGCGAGCCTGACGCCAACGGAAATCGCGAAGATGCCGCCGAACTGACGGAGGCGGCATGATGACCGCCACGACGAACTGGCCCAAGGACGACGCCGAACGCATCCGCCGGGCCCTTTCGACAGAGGGCGGTCACCTTGGGATCGGCCGCGGTGGCTTTACACTCTATTACGCTCGCGGTTCGACACTCAGTGGGTACAATGTGGAGCCCATGAAGGCCGCCTGCGTCGCCGCGGGCCTGCCGATCATCGACAGCCGGATGATCGACTTTGATACCGCACTGGACCTCGCCGTGAGGGGTCCAATGATCGCCGTCGGCGAGCCACCAAGCCCGCAACCCTGGCACAGCCTCGCCTATGCGCCACTGACCTACGTCGCCGGCCTGTACCGGGCGGCGGGCGCAGAGGTGATTAACCTGCCTGACGGTTGAGACGACGCATTGCAACGGGCTCGTGTAACCCCGCCCCAGAACGCGCCCGTTTGGCCGCCAGATCAATCGAGTGGACGTCCTGGATCGAGGGAACCGTCCGCGATCCAGCCATGCCCGAAGGCCTGAGAATCCAGCGTCCGGACGCGACAGGCCACTGAAGGCGGCGTGCCGCGCGCCGAACACCCGGCCTCCCCCGCAATCACTTCATCACAGGAGCCTGCCATGTCGCCCAGCAACGACTATGTAATCGCACGCGTGCACGACGACCGCTACCGGATCGAACGCACGACACCGCCCGGAACCGGCGCCGCCGCGTTCATCGATCGCGTGCCTGACCGGACCGGCGGCCCGCTCGGCTGGCGCCTGAAACCGCTGGTCGTGATGCAGGGCGCCAAAAGCCGGATCTGGCCATCGGTCGCCGATGCCATCGCATCAACCAAGCTGATGACCTTGAGGGAGGCCAGGATTGCGGTCGCCGCCGCAGACAAGCCCATCGTCGCCGATGCGAGACCGGAGACCACGGATCCAGTCCATCCATCCGCTCCTCCGGGCCGCCGCCAAGGCACCACGCCATGAATTACATAACCCGGCTGCAGGCGGACCTTACTTCCGCGCAAGCCGAGGCCGCGGAGAAGGCCGAAGCCATGCAGGATTTTCGCACCCACCTCGCCAGCGACAAATTCGCCGGGCACGACCCAGACGGCAGCCGCCGCGACTGGATCGCCGTCGCAGACGTGTACACCTGGCTTAGCCACATCGCCGCGGCGGGCACGTGAGATGCGTCAGGAAGCAAGCCCCCGATTTCGCCGGGCGCGCTCGCGTACGCCTCGAATGAGCCGGCGATCGTGAGACCAGAGACCTGGGCACGGCCCGCCGGCACCCTCCGGGCCGCAGCCAGGGGGCAGCCCAAGCACGAGGAACGGAAGGCAACCCCAGGCAGACCTGCCAGCCGGCGGGCACGCCGCGCAAGGGTCGAGCCGGGCGCCCACGGGCGCCCTTGCCCGGCGCGCCGCCGGCTGACGGCGGGAAAGGAGGCACACAAAAAATTGCCACAGGAGAACAACATGTGGACACACGATACAATTCTGCTGCTTAGGACCCTCTGGTCCCAGGGGTTCTCGACCTCCGAGATCGGCCGCCGCATTGGCGTTTCCAAGAATGCCATTGTCGGCAAGGCACATCGCCTTGATCTGGATGCCCGCCCGTCTCCCATTCGACGAGACCACGCGCCCGCACGAATTACCCCGTCACGGCCACAGCCGCCGCGGCTGGCGGAGTTGGCGCCACTGACAAGCTGCGCACCGGAACCGCCCAGGCCGCCCGTCAAACCGGCCGCGGCGCCGACCCTGGCGCGTCCGAACCCGCCCGTACGCCGCGCTCCCGCAGTCACCGGCAACTCATCCTGCTGCTGGCCGATCGGCGAGCCTGGCACGAAGACATTCCGTTTCTGCGATGACCGCGCACTTGCGGGCAAACCGTACTGCGAGGAGCACAGCAATTTGGCGTATCGACCAAAGTCGAAGCGAGAAGATCAAGATCAGGCCGCCCAGTAGCTGCGGTAATCCGGGCGCGGCACTTCCAACCTCGCCTACCTGTACTTTTCCCCCGAAATGGAGAGACGAAAATGCCGAGATCGCAGTCTCGCGCGAGCGCCTGCGCGTTGCTCACGCCGTTCGGCACGTCTGGACTGGCCCCCGCCAGGCCACTTCCCGACATCGCAAGCTATGACCACATCCTCATATTCGTTTCGGGCGGCAAGGATTCGATCGCCTGCATTGATGCCGTGCTGGCCGCCGGCGCCAACCCCGCTCAGATCGAATTGCATCATCACGACGTAGACGGGGCAGGGGGTGCCCTGATGGATTGGCCGGTGACAGCGTCCTACTGCCGTGCCCTGGCCGCAAGCTTTGGTTTGCCACTGTTCACGTCGTGGAAGGAAGGCGGTTTCCTCCGCGAGATGCTGCGCGACAACCTGCCGACCGCGCCGATCCACTATCAGTCCCCCAGCGGTCGGCACATCGTCGGCGGTCAGGGACCGCGCAACACCCGCCTTCGCTTTCCCCAGCTTTCCGCGGATCTGTCGGTGAGATGGTGCAGCGCATACCTGAAGATCATGGTCGCGGATGCATTGATCCGGGGCGATGACCGCTTTCTCGGCCGTCGCACCCTGGTCGTGACCGGAGAACGCGCCGAGGAGAGTCCGTCGCGGGCTCGTTACGCAACATTCGAGCCGCACCGTACAGACACGCGCGGCGGCACACGCCGCCGCCGCCATGTCGATCACTGGCGGCCGGTTCATCGATGGCGCGAGGCACACGTCTGGGACGCTATGCGTGGCCACGGCATCGTGCCGCATGTGGGTTACCAGCTCGGCTGGCGCCGCTTGTCCTGCATGGCCTGTATTTTCATGAGCGCCGACCAGGCGGCGTCAATCCGCTTCATGGCTCCGTATGTCTTCAACGCCCTTGCCGGCTACGAGCAGGCCTTCGGCTGCACGATCAAGCGCGGCAGGTCCATCGACGAGAGAAGAGGGGGAACCGGAAAGGCCAAGATGTGCCGCCCGGCGCCACGCCGCGCAAGGGTCGAGCCGGGCGCAAGTGGCGCCCTTGCC
>JAQGHW010000150.1 GCA_028291505.1 Rhodopila sp.
AGCCTCGATCAGCGCTTCCTACACCGGGGCGATCCAGGCGACGCTGCCGTTGGCCAGCCCCGGATCGACCGCGAACCTCGGCATCACATGGCTTCTCGACCAGCCGAACGGCGATCCACAGGTCAGCCTGAAGATGCCGCTCGTCGATCCCCCGCTGACCCCGCAGGCGGTGCTGGATCTGGATACCCTGGTGCCGTGGGCTGCGGCGGTCACCTCGGCGGCCGATCAGACCGGCGTGCTGGCGACCCAGATGCCGCTGGTGAACCAGACCCTGGCCCAGCTCAGCGGGCTCGCCCCCGCGACCAGTGGCAACTTCTCCGGAGTGCTGAACGAAATCGCCAGCGCGATACAAACCTATTGCGGTGGTGGAAGCAAGATATGCCTCCGCCGGCTGAACCAGGTGCGTCTGGACCTGCGCCGGCAGGTCGACGAGATCACCAACCGACGTGCTGACAACCGGTAGTTGCTGCGCCAGCTGCGCTGCGTGACCGAGTTGGCTGGCGGTCCAGCTTTCGAAGCTGTGCAGGCCAGCGAGAAGCGCGTTCTGTGCGGCGGCGGTGATCGGGTCGCCTGACAGCAGGACCCGCGGCTCCAGCGTCTCGAACAGCAGCGGGGTGCGCAGCAGCCGGTCGGCACCGCCGGGGTTCGGCGCGCGAGTACGCGGCGGGCGCGATAAGCCGGCGGTTCCTCTTTCATCGATTTCGCTGCCGAGTAACGCTTGTTGAGAGACGGTTCGGAGCAACCTCTGGTAGAGCCCCATAAATCTCATCCTATAAACGGCAGCGTTTCCCCCGCCGTATTTGTTAACATGGATGAACCTTAATATGTTTCGTCCTGGATTGTCCACCTCCGATACTAGTCTGATTCGTAAACGGTCTCTAAAATCAGCTCGAACCGGAATCAGGCTTGGCTGCCGCATAGAATTACGACAGTGTGCGCGGCTAACTCGGCAGTTTGCTTATAGACTGTGACTCGGACGACCGCTGCCGGTTCGCCGCAGTCCTAGAGGCGCAAGCGGTTATCATGCGTTATTAATGGCAATGAACTACAGTTCCTGAATTCACGGAATTGTGTTCGAAGCCCTTTTATCATTCACGGGCGAAGAAAATCAAGCACAAAAATTCAACGAACGAGCGCGGGGTCCATTGAAAGTCGATCGGAAGGCAAGCTGCGTTGTCTGGCTAGAGCACTTTCAGGCTGACTGTAAAGCCTGAAAGTGCTCTAGCTCTTTGCTTGATCGCACGATTCACACGCTTTGAGCGTTCCGATCAACGTGATCATGCTCTTTGCTTGATCGCACGATTCACACGCTTTGACCGTTCCGGTCAACCTGATCATGCTCTTTGTTTGATCGCACGATTCACACGCTTTGAACGTTCCGCTCAGCGTGATCATGCTCTAACTCTTCGGCAACCCGCGTCTATAGGGTCTCGGACCATCAATGCCCGGGGAAATCTTCGAGCGAACCAGTCGTTATCTTGCAACCGGGAGCAATACCAGCAGTCGGCGGGGCTCTTGTGCAATGATCGTTCGCACGAACAGCAAGATTGCCGCGCATGGCCACGGGCTTGACCCGTTGGGTCAAGTCCCTCGCTGAGGGCCCCGACTCGACGCTAGATGCCAGCCTGTCGATGCAGAGTAAGATACTCGTCCAAAGTTGTCAATGCCGAACCGGCCTCGAAACGGCCAAGACCAAGTCGCAGTCGATCTGTCGGCACCGTGGCCAAAGGTGAATGCCAGAGGCTCGACGGAAGAACGAGCACCCCCGCTTCATCAGCCAGACGTCTCGCGAATCGATCGGCGCCATCACGACCGCGATAACGCGGAAATGCCAGCACGGCGTCGCTCAACACAGGTTCTTCGAAGACATCGGGATGCCGGCGAAGCAATGTCACCAGCCGTTCCCTATTAGACTGCGCGATTGCTCGGTTTCGCCGGACGATCCGCGCCTCCGCCTTCAACGCTATATGAGCCAACACCTCACTCGGTTGCGCCAGGCAGCTCGACAATGCGCTCTTTGCCAGCAGCACCTTCGCCAACAGCTGTTGGTCCTGGCACATGATCCACCCGACGCGAAGCCCAGGCAGCCCGAAACCCTTGGAGACGGCATCGACTGAAATGCCCCTCTCATACATCTCCGCGACGGCGGGCGGACAAGACGCCGGGGGGCCGCCCACCGACCGGTAAACCTCATCGTTGACCAACCACACGCCGTGGTGCCGGCACAGTTCGACAAGGGACGCGAGCAGCGCCTGGTCAATCGAGGCGCCCGTCGGGCTGTTCGGGAAATTGATCAGCACAAGCCTGGTGTCGGGCCGAATCGCCGCGGCCACCGCATCCAGGTCCAGTCGCCAGTTGTCCTGCGCCCGCAGCGCCACGCCGGTGGCCGCGCAGATCGATGTTACCGCCTGTTCCGTGGGCTGATATATCGGCACAACCACCACGGCATGGTCGCCAGGGGTAAGCAAAGCCCGCATGACGCAGGTCAGCCCTTCCTGCGCACCCGCGCAGCACAGGACATTGGCAGCGTCCCATCCCGAATGCCGATTCGCGATCGCGGACCGGAGCCAAGGCGCGCCATGCGGGTCGGCATACCCAAGTTCCAGGGTTTGCCAGCGGTGCTGGTCCTCGGCGTCCGCCATCTCCAGCAGGGCGGGAAGCAGCAGGGTGGCCGATTCCGACGCGGACAGGTCATGCGGGGCGCGACCGCCCCAGCGGGCCAGGAAGCTGGCCAAAGCGAAATCCCGATTTTTGTCCAGCGGCGGATTGAATGCAGGAAGGACGCCCGTCAAAGCGATCGCAACCCGCGATTTTGGCTCCGCACCGTCGTTTCCTGACGGCGCCGGACCAGTGGAGGCCAGCAAGGCCGAACCCCTTCGGACCGCCCTTGCGGCACCTTTGCCATGTCCTGGATGGTCCCTGGTCCTACGCGACCGCCGGTCATGATCAGCTCCCACTGAACCAGTTATAGCCACGATCAGTCCAATAACCCCGTGGCTGCTTGTTGGTTACATACATTGTCGTGATGAATTTCGGATTCTTGAAACCAAGCTTGGTCGGGATCCGCAACTTGAATGGAAATCCGTGCTGCCGTGGCAGGATTTCATCGGCCAGCTTGAATGCCATCAAGGTCTGTGGATGCAGCGCCGTTTGCATGTCGATGCCTTCGTAGTAACCGTCGGCACACTCGAATCCGACGTACCGGGCCGTCGTATCGGCACCCACACGATCAAGAAATGTCCGAAGCGGCGTTCCGGTCCATTTGCCGATCATGCTCCAGCCTTCGACGCAGATATGCCGCGTGATCTGCGTCTGCTGCGGCAAGGCGTGCAGTTCATCCACCGTCCACGGCTTCTTATCGGCGATTTTGCCGGATAGCAACAGGCGATAGTCCGCCGGATCAAGGTTCGGCGCCTTGTCGGGCCCGTACCAGGCATTGTAGCGGAAGTTCTTCACCGCCTGGGTCTCGCTGAACGTCGGCGCCAGTCGCTGGCCGCTGAACAAGGCAGCCTGCACCCGGTCGTTCCACTCCGAGAACCGAGCGAGAAACGACTGGACCGCATCATTGTCGCTGACATCGCAGCCGGTGAGCATCGTCAGCGCGCCGAGCGAGAACCCGCGCTGCAGCAGACCCCGTCTTTCAGTGGTCATCGTGTTTCTCCGCTGTCCTGCGATACCACGGGCCTATCAGGTGCCGGGTCATGGCCAAACCGGCCCACGATCATCGCGATAAGCGTGCTGGGAACCAGCGCGACAAGGGCCAGATGCACCAGCAGGAAGCCCACGATACCGGCCATGGCAAGAAAATGAATGACGCGGGCGCCCTGGAAGCCACCGAACAGGACCTCCAGCGGGTAGGTCTGCACCGGCTTCCAGATCGCCAGGCCGGAGACCACCATCACCAGAATGGCGGTCAGAACACCCCAGTAAAACGCCTTCTGCACGGCGTTGTATTCGCCCAGCCGGTGGTCCAGCCTGAAGCGCGCCGCGGCCACGAAATCGTGCCAGAACGAACGCGGTGAAACCGGCAGGAAGTCGCGCCAGAAATGGCCTGACAGGACCCCCCAGAAGATGAACAGCAGAAAGCTGAGCAGCAGCAGCCACATCGCGGCGAGGTGCCACGCGATCGCCGTCGCGACACCCGGATCGCCATGCAGCGCGAGGGACGCCTCGACATCGCCCCCGAGTGTCGCCCAGACCGGGAAAGTCAGGAAATCAAAAATCGGGCTGGCGTTGTAGATCCTCCAACCGCTGCCGATCATGACAAGGATCGACAGCGCCATCAGCCAGTGGGCGATGCGAACCGGCAGGGCGTGTTTCTGGACATTGGGCGTGCTCATGCCGCGACCTCCAACCCCTGTGCCTGCAACACCACCGCTGCTTCGGGGGTCATTAGAAATTCGACGAAGGCTTGGGGGTCTGGCCGCCTGGCCAGTTTCGTTACGGCTATAGCGTAGGTAATGGCCGGCGCCGCGCCATCCGGAACCACGTGGAGCACCTGCAGTTCGGGATTGGCTTTAATGTCGGTCATGTGCAGAAGTCCGGCGTCCGCAGTTGCCTCGCGAAGCAGAAATGCGACCTCATCCGTGTCGATCACGCCGAGAATGGCGGACTGCCCGAGGGCAAGTGCCTGAACGATCGCCGGACCATCCATGTCGGAGGCGGGCGTCGCGTCGCTGACCGCGATCCGCCCCTTCAATGCGTCCGGCCCGCTTCCTTGCCTTCCGGCGATGACGAGACGATTCCGCCATGCGCCACGGGGGGCATCAGGGGCAATCAGGTTGGTCCGGATGGCCGCCCCACAAGCGCTTTTCGCTGTGCAGACCAGGTCGTTCTGTACTTCGCGTGCGAGTTGGGGAAGAATAAGGCCCGGACCAGTCGGAAATACGCGGACCCGAACGTTTGCCTTCCGGAAGAACCGCGCGGCGGCAATGGTCATCGCCGGACCTAATGTCGTGTCGCAGTTCAGGATAAGATCGGTCGTCGCGGCGCCTGCCGGGCGGCCTATGGCGACCAAGGGCAGTACAGGCACTGCCCGCAGCAAGTGACGGCGTTCCATGTTCATCCCAATCGGCGGTTCATGGAATGTTGTTCGCTTGTGTTGGCCTTCCGGTTACAGATCTCGCCAGGAAAATACTGACGCGCCGCATCTACCAACGGGTCAGCCGCGGGAGCAAAAACCGAGCGAGGATAGTAACGAGACCGCAACCGAGGGCATACCAGAGGGCGATATAAAACGGGTCGTCATGCGGGCACGCGAACACGAACACGAACGCCCCCCAGGCTGCCGCGGCGACGCCCACGGCGAGTGCCGTGCCGCTGGTGTCCGTCGGTGCGCCGCGACGCATCAGCAAGCCAAGACCGACCAAGGGAGGCACTGACAGCAGCACGATCTTGTAGACGCACAGCAGGCCATCAGGCCAATCCACGCGCGCCGCGAGCGCCGAAAATCCTTCGCGCGACGCATCGATAATCCAACCGGCCGCCAGGCAGATCGCAACGATCGCCACCAGCCAGCGCAATCCTCGACGGGGAGACCTGGCCGGATCGAGCGAGATGATCGCGACCGCGCCGCCGACCACCGCGATTAGCCCGAGGCCCCCCAACTTCCACCAGAACGACGGTGCTTCCATCGCCGCGGTCATGTCGGGCCGCATCGCGCCCAGGCCAATGAACAGCGCCAGCTCGATCACGCAAACCGCGGCGAAGACCAGCGCGTCACGCGCCACCGACCGCCGGCGTACCGGCTTCAGGTCGCTGACGAGGCGCTCCAACAGTTGTTCATTCGGCATCGGATTGCCTCTGCACGATGGAGGTCAATCGTCGCAGTCCGCGATGAATGTTCACCTTCACGAGGGAGATGGACTGACCGGTGCGGGCAGCCGTTTCCTCGATGCTGAGGCCTTGCAGCTTGACCAGGCGAATGACCTCCGACTGCGCCGGTTTGAGTTCTCGTAACAGTCGTTCGAGGGACCAGGCGCTCGCCACGCCATCGCCATGATCCGCGATCGCGATGTCCTCGGTCAGCGCCTCTGTCGGTGCCGACTTCATTGCACGCAGCCGGTCGATCCATTTGTAACGAGCGATGGCGGCGAGCCAGGGTTCGATGGGCCGCGACGGGTCGTAGGTGTGTCGCTTTTCGTGGATCGCCAGCAGCGTGTCCTGGACCGCGTCCGCGACCATGGCGGGCGGCAGCCGCCGAGCGTAGTATCCCCGCAGCCAGGCGCCGACCTCGACAAGCAGGCGATGATACCGCTCTGCATTGCCCGCCTGGGCGGCCTGCATAAGCGCGCTCCAGTCGCTATCGACCATATAGGCCCCCGGAAGTCTGGCGTCGCAAGGATTCAGGTTCCGGGCAACCACGCGTGAAGCAAGGAGCCAAGGCGCCCCCGAGATGCCAGCCAAAATCGTCACCTGTGACCCCATGCCGGCTCATTCGTTCGGACCAGGGCGGTGGTTACGCTCGCTGTCGAACAAATTTGATCTGGGCAGGTTCGGGCTCGTCGTGGATCGGCGGCGGGTCAACCCATCCTCCTCGATATGTATCGTCGTCTACAAGGTCTACACGGTGATGGCCTGAACCCGAAGCCGTCATGTCACCGCCGGACGCGCGCGCTGCGCCGCGACCGAGATCGCCACTGCTCGGCGCTTCTGCAATTGCTGATCGGCGAATACCCCCAGCAAGATCACCGTCCCCATCACCGCAAAATTCAACGAGCTTGGTATTCCCAGTATATTGACCAGATTCTGCAATACCTGAAGTAATGCGGTACCAAGAACGATACCCAGGATGGAGCCTTCACCACCGCGCAGGCTGCAACCGCCAAGCACCGCCGCGGCGATCGCGTAAAGCTCATAGAAATTGCCAAATGTCGAGGGTGAGACGGAGTTCGTGTAGAACACCAGGAAAATCGTCGAGATGCCTGCCAGCAAGCCGCTCAGCACATAAGCCCCGGTGATTACCAGTTTCGTGCTGATACCGGAATATCGTGCCGCCTCTTCATTCTTGCCCACGGCGAAGAGGTAACGGCCGAAAACCGAGCGATGCAGCACCACGCCCAGGATCAGTGACACGACGATCAGGAAGATGAAGCTGTGTGGGATGCCGAAGCTGCGGCCGGCGGCCAGCCAGCTCAGCGTGTCGGCGTCGTTGCCATAGCCGAAGCCCATTGTCGAATCGTCGGTGTAATAACGCGCGGCGCCACGGTAGATCAGCAGACCGCACAGCGTCACGATGAACGGCTGCATCCGGGCGCGGGTAATCAGAATGCCCTGGATGGCGCCAAGCAGAAGTCCGCCGGCAAGCACGGCAACCAGGGCAAGTGGCCAGCCAACACCCCAATTGGCCACAAGATCGATGAAGATAACGCCAAGCAGCGAGAACATCGACCCGACCGAGAGGTCGATGCCGCCGGTGATGATGGTAAGCCCCTCGCCGATCGAGAAGATGCCGAACAGACCGATCAGGTTGGCCATATCGAGCAGGTTTACACCTGACAGGAACAGCGGATTCAGCGCCTCGGTGATGGCGCTGATGACCACCAGCAGGACCAGCAGCCCGAGTTCCTTCTTCGGCAGCATCATTGCGCCTCCGCCATTTCCAGTTCTTGCCCGATCGCCAGGTGCAGCACGTTGTATTCGCTGAACTGCGGACGCTCCAGAATCCCGCTGATCGTGCCTTCGTGCATCACCGCTATGCGGTCGGACACACCAATCACCTCCTCCATGTCGGAGGAGATCATCAGTATCGCGACGCCGCGATCTGCCAGTTCACGCATCAGGATATAGATTTCGTTCTTGGCGCCCACATCCACGCCGCGCGTTGGTTCGTCGAAGATCACGACCTTTGGCTGCATCGACAGCCATTTCGCCAGCACCACCTTCTGCTGGTTTCCGCCGGAGAGCGTAACGACCTGGGTCTGGTCACCGGGCGCCCGGATCGTAAGTCGCGTCCGCTGCGTTTGCGAGGCCGCCAATTCGGAATTCCGGTTGACCAGCAGCATCCGCGCATAGACCCCCAAGCTGGCCAGCGTAATGTTCTCCACCACCGGCATCTCCATGATGAGACCGGAACGTTTGCGGTCCTCCGGCACCAGGTACATCCCGTGACGGATCGCCTGACGTGGGGAGGTGATGTCCACTGGCGTCCCGTCCAGCAGGATCTGACCGGTTGAAATCCGATCGATCCCGAATATCGCCCGAGCCAGTGACGTCCGACCCGAACCGACCAGCCCAGCCAGCCCCAGGATTTCCCCCGCTCGGATCACCAAATTCACTGGCCTGTTCGGGAAGCCCGGCGTTATGACGCCCCGCAGTTCACACCCGCCCTGCCGCGGTTCGGCTTCGGGCGGGATGTAGAGCGCCTTCAGGTCGCGCCCGATCATCAGCCGGATCATCGTTGCGTGACTGATTGCTTCGCCTGCCAGTTCCCCGACGATGCGTCCGTCGCGCAAGCAGACCACGCGGTTCGCACACGATTTCACCTCGCCCAGTCGATGCGAGATGTAGATGATCGACACCCCCCCTTCCCGCAGCTCAGCGATCACCCGCAGCAGCCGTTCAGTTTCCCGCAGTGTCAGACTGGAAGTTGGCTCGTCCATGATAATCACGCGCGCATCGATCGACAGCGCTTTGGCGATTTCAACCAGTTGTTGTTGGGCGATCGACAGGCCCTCCACTGCCGTATCGGGCCCGAAATCCGCCCCCAGACGTTCAAGCAACGGTGCGACACGGGCGCGCGCCTGCTTGCGGTCGACCAGGCCAAAACGGCGAGGCTCGCGGCCGATACAGACATTGGAGGCGACGTCCAGGTTGTCGAAAAGATTGAGCTCCTGGTGGACGAAGCCGATGCCGGCGCGCATCGACTCGTTCACGTTGAGCGTCGCGTGATCTTTTCCATCGATGCGGATCGTTCCGGCAGTGGGCGTTTCCACACCGCCCAGGATCTTCATCAACGTGGATTTGCCGGCGCCATTCTCGCCGATCAGACCCAGTACCTCACCGCGCCCCACGCACAAGCTGATATCGTCCAGCGCAGTGACGCCTGGATAGACCTTGGTGATCCCGACCAGTTCAAGCAGCGGATCCAACTTATTTGGCCAGAAGCTGTTTCATGGAATCCTGGAACTGCGCCACGTTCGTCTTCTCGATTACACGGGTGGGAATGATGATCAGTTTGTTTGCGGGGATGAATGACTTGTCGCCGGCGAGGTACTTGATCATGTCGGTCATCGACTGGTAGCCGAACTCGAACGGCTGCTGCACAATGGTGGACTGAATGGTGCCGTCCGCGACCCCGCGTAACGTCTGTGGGTCCTCGTCGAAGCCCACGATCTTGATCGCGCCGGTCTTTCCTGCCTCCTTCACCGCCGAGTAGATCTGCGGCGTGTTGTAGGAATACAGCCCGACCAGGCAATCGACCCCGCCCTTCGCCAGCGCGTCCTGCACGTTTGACTTGGCCTTGGCAAAATCGACGCCGTCGGTGCGGATGTCGGCGATCTGGATATTGCTGCCGGACAACACATCCTTGATACCCTGCACCCGCTCCCGCGCGTTGTCCGCGTCCATGGTGCCCACGAACATCACGACTTTGCCGCCTTTGGGCAGCGCCTTCTTGATTTCCTCACCTGCCTGCCGTCCGGCCGCGACATTGTCCGTGCCGATGTAGACGGCCCGGTTCGACCCCGGCGCATCGCTGTCGGTGGTGAACAGAACCGCCTTCGACGCGACCTTGTTGAACTCGGCCGTGGAGTTCTTCGGGTCAATCGCCGAGATCGAGACACCGGATACGCCACGCGCCAGCAGATCATCCAGTTCCCGCCGCTGTTCGGCGGCTGTGGCCTGGCCGGTGATCACCACCTCCATGCTGTAGTCGGGATGTTCCTTCTGCGCCTTCTCGACCCCCCGCTTGGCGATCGTCCAGAAATCGGCGGCGGCATTGGTGACCAAGGCGAGCTGCTTCTTGGTCTGCGCGATGGCCGGAGAAAGGCACAAGGCGACGGCCAAGCCAAAGGCACAAATTCGTTTCATCGTTTTTCTCCCTGACGTTTCAACTGTGTTATCCATGCCGCGCCGTTCGCATCCGCTGCGCATAAACGTTGATGACCAGCGCAACGAGCAGAATGAGCCCGCGGATCAATATCTTGAGAAAGCTGTCGATATTGATGTGATCGAGCCCATTGTTCAGCACCCCAAGCACGAACAGTCCAATGATCGTGTTGCCGATTCCGCCCTGACCGCCGAACAGACTGGTGCCGCCAACCACCACCGCCGAGATGCTGTCCAGCAGGTAGGTATCGAACTCGTTCTGCTGTGCACTGCCGAAATATGCCACCCCCAGCATGCCGGCGACGCCGGAGCACACGGCGGAGATGATCATCACCGAGGACAGGATCGCCCGAACGTTGACGCCGGAATATTCCGCCGCCTCACGATTGCCGCCGGTCATGTAGACGTAGCGGCCGAACCGCGTGTAGGTCAGCACCACATGCCCGACCAGCAGGAACAAGGCCGTAACGATCACGATCCACGGCACCGGTCCGATCGAATGTGATCCCAGGGTCAGTACCAGCGGCGGCACCGTGTAGGCGATCTGCCCGCGCACCAGCAGCGCACAGATCCCCGCCGCGATCTGCAACATCGCCAGCGTCATGATAAAGCTTGGTATTCCGATCCGCGTCAGCCCGAAGGCGTTTACCGCACCCAGCGCGAAACACGCCGCCAACGCGATCAGGATCGCCGCCCAGCCGGGCAGCGGGATATTGGCGATCGATACGCTCGCATCTTGCACGGTGAAATACGCCACCACGATGCCCGTGGCATTGGCGATGCTCGCGACCGAGAGATCGATTTCCGAGCACAGGATCACGAACGTCAGCCCGACGGCGATGATGCCGGTCACCGAGATCTGCGTCAGGATGTTTTCAAGATTGCCGAACGTGGCAAAGGAATCGCTGGATGCCCAGAAGAATGCGACCAAAACGATCAAGGTCGCGAACGGCGCGACATTGCGCAACTGCCCGCGCAGCCAGTCCAACGCGCTGCCCCGCGGCACTGCCGCGATCTTCGGCATCCCACTCATGCGACTTCCAGCAGCCGGTCTTTACTGACCGGTTCATCGGCGAATTCCCGCACCACGCTGCCTTTCTTCATCACCAGGATGCGATCGGCCAGCGACAGCACCGTCTCCGGTTCGGTTGAAACCACCACGATCGCGATCCCCTGCTCGCGCAGCCCTCGCACGATCTTCACCACGTCGTCCTTGGCACCAACATCCATTCCGCGCGTCGGCTCACTCAGCACCAGCACGCGCGGCAGGTGGGTCAGCCACTTCGCCAGCGCAACCTTCTGCTGGTTGCCGCCCGACAGGGTGCCCAACGCGCGGCCCACATCCGGCGGTCGAATCCGCAGCTGCCGCACATGCCCCCCCGCGATCCCACGTTCGATGCTCGGTCGCAGCCACAAACGATCAACCCGGTCCAGGATCGCGATCGTTGCGTTTTTGAACACCGGCTCGGTGCCAAACAGCATCAGTCGCCGGCTCTCCGGCAGGAACGCCATTCCGGCCCGCCGCGCCCGCGTCGTCGACGACAGCCGAACCACGCGCCCGTCCACCATGATCTGTCCCAAGTCCGCCGGCAGCACACCGAACAGCGCTCGGGCCAGTTCAAGCTGGCCGGAACCGAGGAATCCGTAGATCCCCAATACCTCGCCGCTGCGCACGCACAACGAAACGTCGCGGTAGGCGCCAGCACGAGTCAGACCCTGAACCTGCAGCACCAGCTTCGCATCGGACTGGCTATGCAACTGAATGGCGGCGAGATAGCTCTCCTCCAGTTCCTCGTGCCCGGTGCCGATCATCCGGTCGATCACCCACCGCTTGTCGACCTGCGCGCACGCCTCCGTTGCCACCGCCTGGCCATTGCGGAACACCGTCACGCGGTCGCAAATCGCCAGCACGTCATCGAGGAAATGCGAGATGAACACGATGCTTTTCCCCGCATCCCGCAACCGCCGCAGCAAGCCGAACAACCGTTCCACCTCCGGCGGTGCAAGCGCCGAGGTCGGCTCGTCCAGAATAATGAGACGAGCGCCGGAGAACAGCACCCGAGCCACCTCCACCAACTGCTGCAAACCCAGCGGCAAGCTGCCCATGCGGGTGCGCGGATCGACGTCAATCCCCAAATTCGCCAGATGCGCCGCGGCACTACGCCGCATCCCCCGCCAGTCGATCATCCCGAACCGGTGCACCGGCTGCGCACCGAGATGTACGTTCTCCGCCACGCTGAGATCCGGCACCACGGACAGTTCCTGGTGTACCATGCCGATGCCCCTGGCCCGAGCATCACGTGGCGAGGCAAAGGTCACCGAATGCCCGTCCAGGCGCATCTCGCCCTGATACTCGGCATGCACCCCCGCGATGATTTTCATCAGCGTGGACTTGCCCGCGCCATTCTCGCCAACCAGTCCATGGATCTCACCGGCCGCCAGGGAAAAGTCCACCGCGCGCAAGGCCGCAACCCCGCCGAACGTCTTGGTAATCCCGGAAAGCTCCAGCAGCGCCGACATGGCGGCGAATCAGATCAGGAAATGCTGCTCCATCCACATCATTCCGGGTGCGTTCGCCTTCGTTACTACTGGCCCATCGACAACGATGTTTTTCGGGATGCCGCCTTGTCCCGTCTTCTCACCTGTCACCAGCGCCGCGACGCCCGCCACGATCGCGCCGCCGTGGATGCGGCAGGACGGGTTGCGGACGGTTGCCAGCATCCGCCCATCACTGACCGCCGCGAGTGCCGGGGGCATCGCGTCGCAGCCGCCGATTTTGATCTCGGTGCGATTGTGCGTCTTCATCACGTTGTAGGCGGCGAGCGCCATGTCGTCGTTGTGGAAGTAAGCGGCGCTGATCTTGGGATACTTGGTCAGCAACGTCTCCCAAATCCGAGCGACCTTGGTAACGTCCCAATCACCTGGTTGGGTATCCAGGACCTCAATCTTGGGAAACTTCTTCACCACCGATTGGAAACCGCGGGCCCGCCCCTGCGCCCCGGTATGACCAAGCGCGCCTTGGGTCATGACCATCGTTCCTTCACCCTCAATAGCATCGACCAGGGCCTGGGTGACCGAGGCGCCCATGAACTCATTATCAGGGGCAAGGAAGCTGTGGATGTTGATCGAATCGAGGGGCGCGATCAGCGTGTCCATGTCGATCACCGGCGTTCCGGCATCGATCAGCTTGTTCACGGGCGCCGTCAGGGTGCCGATGCCGAACGCCTGGATCGCCACGAAGTCCCACTTCTGCGACGCCAGGTTGTCGATCGCCGCGCGCTGCTTCTGCGCCGCCAGTTCACCGTCGAACCAGGTCACCTCCACGTTGAACAGCTTGCCCCAGTATTCCGCCGCCTGCTTGCCCTGCGCGCACCACGTCGCCTGGAGACCAGCGTTGGAAAAGGCGGCCTTCAGCGGTTTGTCGGACCGGCCGGCGACCTTGCCCATCTCCTCCGCCAGCGCCGGGTTGATCCCGAACGCCGCCAGCGCCGCGCCCGCGCCAGCCAGCGAGCCCTGCAGAAATCCCCTGCGGTTGGCCATGTTTCATTCCTCCCGATTTCCTCGTTGACGCGACGCTAATACAGCCGCGCGTTGCAAAGCAACCGCCTCCTGGGTGGGTTGACAGCGCGCCCGCAATCCGGCTGCCATTCGCCAAGTTTCGTAATCCGGGAAAAACCGAACATGGCACGCGTCGAGATCACCGTGAAAGGGCTGTTCGCGACGCCGGTCGCAGCGGTCGAAGTGCCGGGCGCCGCGGCGCTGAACGCGGAACTGGAACAACTTATCCTGCAGCGACGCGACCAGACGGCTTCGGTTCAAGCGTCCAATTCCGGTGGCTGGCATTCGGACCGGGACATCCTGACCTGGGGTGGCGCGCCGATGGCCGCGATCATCGATGTGGCCAAAGGAGTGGCGACGCAGCTGACGGCGGACCGCAACGGCAAGCCGGTCCATCCGGCCTGGACCGTGCAGGCCTGGGCCAACGTCAACGGCCCGGGTGATGGCAACATCTGCCACTATCACCCCGGTTCGTTCTGGTCCGGCACCTACTATGTCGCCGACGGCGGCTGTGCCAGCGACCCCACGCTGGGTGGCGAATTCGAGATGCTCGATCCCCGCGGACCGG
>JAQGHW010000176.1 GCA_028291505.1 Rhodopila sp.
TGATCTTTTCAAGCCCCGAAAACGCACCACCGCAGATGAACAGGATGTTCGTCGTGTCGACCTGCAGGAACTCCTGCTGCGGATGCTTGCGGCCACCCTGCGGCGGGACCGAGGCAACCGTGCCCTCCATGATCTTCAGCAGTGCCTGCTGCACGCCTTCGCCGGACACGTCCCGGGTGATCGACGGATTGTCCGACTTGCGTGATATTTTATCCACCTCGTCGATGTAGACGATACCACGCTGTGCCCGTTCGACGTTGTAGTCGGCCGATTGCAGCAGCTTGAGGATGATGTTTTCCACATCCTCACCCACGTAACCCGCTTCGGTCAGCGTGGTGGCGTCGGCCATGGTGAACGGCACGTCGAGGATTCGCGCCAGGGTCTGCGCCAACAAGGTCTTGCCCGACCCGGTGGGACCGACCAGCAAGATGTTGGATTTCGCGATCTCGATGTCGTTGTTCTTCTGACCGTGCGCCAGGCGCTTGTAGTGGTTGTGCACCGCCACCGACAGAACCCGCTTCGCATGATCCTGGCCGATCACGTAATCATCCAGAACCTTGCAAATCTCCTTTGGGGTCGGCACCCCGTCGCGGGACTTCACCAGATGCGTTTTGTGCTCTTCACGGATGATGTCCATGCAAAGCTCGACGCATTCGTCGCAGATGAAGACCGTCGGACCGGCGATGAGCTTACGAACCTCGTGCTGGGACTTACCGCAGAACGAGCAGTAGAGTGTGTTTTTCGAATCGCCGGACTTGCTCATGCGTACTCCTCCCCCAAACCAGGGGCACAATGGGGAATAATAACTCCCAACAGGCGGCAGGGACAAGAACCGCGGTAAAGCCAGACCCTGGAAACGCCGCAAACCATACGGCGAAACCGATAGGCCCGACCACAATGAATTGAACTGAAACACGATTCCGAGGCGACAAAATGGCGCCCCGGATCGTGGGCCTGTGGAAAACTCCGATCAGAGCTTCGAGGAATCGCCCGAATCAGGCATCGGACGACTTTCCACCACTTCGTCCACCAAACCGAAATCGCGGCTCTCCTCGGCGGACATATAGGTATCGCGCTCCAGCTTGCGCTCGATCGCTTCGATCGGCTGACCTGTGTGCTTCACATAGATCTCGTTCAGCCGCTTGCGCAGCGTCAGGATTTCCCTGGCCTGGATCTCGATGTCGGTGGCCTGGCCCTGCGCGCCGCCGGACGGCTGGTGCACCATGACGCGGGCATTCGGCAGGGCATAACGCTTGCCCTTGGCACCCGCGGTCAGCAACAAGCTGCCCATGGACGCCGCCTGGCCGATGCACACGGTGCTGACCGGACTGCGGATGTACTGCATCGTGTCGTAGATCGCGAGGCCGGCCGAAACCACGCCACCCGGGCTGTTGATATAGAAGGACACGTCCTTCCCCGGATTTTCCGACTCGAGGTAAAGCAGCTGCGCACAGATCAGCGCGCTGACCTGGTCATACACCGCCCCGGTGAGGAAAATGATGCGCTCCTTCAGCAGGCGCGAATAGATATCGAAGGCCCGTTCGCCGCGGGCGGTCTGTTCGACCACCATCGGCACCAGGTTGTTGCTGTAAATTTCGACAGGGTCGCGGTCCCGCATCGTGATCACCTAAGGTTCCAGGGGTCGAACTGAGAAGCTATTCATAAGTAAGTGCGCCAAGCGGGAATTCCAGCAACCCGGACGATCGGCCGGTGCAGGTATATCAGCGTGCAGGTATATCGGTGTGCAGGGTCCATCCAGTTCAGGCCGCCGCCGCCGCGGTTTCCGGTTCCGGGTCCTTTGCCAGTTCTTCCGGGGTCACGACCGTGTCGGTGACCTTGGCCAGTTCCAGCACGAAATCGACGACCTTATCCTCCAGCAGGGGAGCCCGGACGGTATTGGTAAGCTGCGGATATTTCTGGAAGAATTCCAGCATCTGCGCCTCCTGCCCCGGGTACTGCATCGCCCGCTGGTAAAGTGCGCGGTTCAGTTCCTGTTCGGTGACGGTGATGTTGTTGACGCGACCGATTTCCGAGAGCAGCAGGCCCAACCGGACGCGCCGTTCGGCGATCACGCGGTATTCGGCCTTCAGCGTGTCGTCGTCCTTGCCCTTGTCTTCCTCATCCTGGGTGCCGGCCTTTTTCGCTGCCTCGAACTGCTGCCAGATCTGGTCGAATTCCTGGTCGGCGATGGATGCCGGCACCGGGAAATCGACCAGGCCAGACAATGCATCCAGCAATGACTTCTTCAACCGGAGCCGCGACATGCCGTCGTACTCCTGCTGCTGACGGCTCGTCACCATCTCCCGCACCGCGGTCAGGTCGTCGGCGCCAAGCTTCTTGGCGAGGTCGTCGTCGATCGGCGGGATGGTCTGGGTGCTGAGCTGCTTGACGGTGATATCGAACGTCGCCGGCTTACCCGCGAGCTCCGGCTTGCCGTAATCCTCCGGAAAGGTGACGTTGATGGTCCGGGTTTCTCCCGGGCGGGCGCCTTCAAGCTGTTCGGCGAACCCGGGGATGAACCCGGTGCCGCCGATTTCGACCTCGGTGTCGGTGCCGGTACCGCCCTCGAACGGCACGCCGTCGATCATGCCGGCATAATCGACCGTCAGAACTTCGCCGGCCGCCGCGCCGTGCCCGCGGGCCTCCAGGGTCTCCGGCGCAATCGGCTCCAGCGTGCGGTTGAATTTGGCGATCTGCTCCAGCGCCTTGTCGACCGCCTCAGGGGCGACCTCGGCCTTGATGCGGGTCAGCTCGATGGAGCCGAAATCCGGCATGACGATGTCGGGCAGCAGTTCCAGCACGACGGTGAATTCCAGGTCGCTGGTCATCGCGGTCGGGTTTTCGGTGACGACGTCGACCTTGGGTTGCTGCGCCGGCCGCAGTCCCCGCTCGCTGAGGACTTTCTGCGTTGCTTCGGAGACCGACTCTTCCAGTACTTCTGCCGACACGGCGGTGCCAAAGCGTTGCTTGACGATCGGCATCGGCACCTTGCCTGGACGGAACCCCGGCAAACGCAGCGTCTTTCCCAGAGTCGTCAGACGCTCGGTCCGGCGTGATTCCAGATCCGCGACCGGAAGAACCACGGTATAATTGCGCTTCAGACCGTCGGAGAGCGTCTCGGTAATCTGCATTGTCTCAGCCAATCCTAACAAAATCTCGTTCAAACCCAGCCACCCGGAAAGGGTCTTGAGCCTCAGGGGACCTTCAAACGCGCGGGTTGGTGCGGGCGAAGGGACTTGAACCCCCACGGCTTTCGCCACCAGAACCTAAATCTGGCGTGTCTACCATTTCACCACGCCCGCGCGCCGCGTTCGGGTCCCGCCTGACGTGACCCGAACGCGGCGCTTTACCCCAGCCAACGCGGCGCGACAAGCAACAAGCGAGGCAGTCGCCTGCCCGCACCGCGGTCGCTAAGCCGCGGCGTGTGCCCGCAGTTCGTTGTTGACCCGGTGATCGCCGGCCATCCACCGCGCCAGTTCGGCGTGCGCATCGGCCCGGCGCCGAGCATCGATCTCGGCGGCATCAGGCGCATCGACGGTGAATTCGACGATCAGACCATCGGGCGACGTACAGTACATCGAGCGGCAAAAGCCATGATCGGTCTCCCGCACCGCCTCGCCCGCTGCCTTCGCCCGAACCACGAGTTCGTCATAGACCTCGTCGTCGACCTTGAAGGCGATGTGATCGAAACTGTTGATCTCGGGTGGCCGCTCCGCCTGGCATTTCCGATAGACCTCATCGTCGGCGAAGGAGAAGAATGCCAGCGCTCCACCATCACCCAGGCTGTAGAAGGTGTGGCAGAACGCCACCTCTCGCTGGACCCACGGGCTGAAATGCTGCTCGCACCATGTGGCGGTCAGCGGGATGCCCAGCGTATCCTCGAAGAACTGGCGGTTCTTTTCCTGATCCCTGACCACGTAGGCGTGGTGATGCAGCCGCTCCGGCGGACGGGACAACAACTTGGCCATTCGCACTCCTCCCATATTGCTTTCTGTTTAGCTTGCGCTACGCGTTGACGCCACGCAAGCGGATCGGCGGGCAATCGGGCGAAGGAAAACCTGCTGATCGCCGTGTTGTCACTTCGTCGCATTTGCCGCGTATTTGATCACCGGTTGGCGGGATGCATAGCACCCATGCACACAGGCCTTTTGTGCCAAACTTTGAGGGATGTAAGTCTACTGGCAAGTAAGTTGGTGCGGGTAGAGCGGCTTTCGTGCGAAAAAGGTGCGGTGTCGGTGACCGCTCATATTGAGCAAAAAGGGATCGAACGATGGGGTCAGCCAAGAGCGGCAATGGAGTTTCCAAGCCAACGCTGAGAGCGCCCCCCACCCTGACGGACCCGTTCTCCAGCGCCGCGCCCCGCGACTACAACATCGCTGCGGTCGACCGGACGCTCGATCTGCTGGAAGCACTTTCCCGGCTTGGACCAGCCTCCCTGGCCGCGCTGGCCGAAAGCGCGGGGTGTACACGCACCGCGGCGTTCCGCCTGCTGCGAACGCTGCAAGCGCGCGGTTTCACCATCCAGGACGAAGCACGCGGCCTTTGGCGTCTCGGCGCCCGATGGAGCGCGCTCGGCAGGGCAGCCTCCGAACAAGGCGCACTGGCGGCGACGGCGATGCCGTTCCTTTGCGCACTCGGCAAGGCCACCGGCGAAAACGTCTATCTGCGGGTTCGCGACGGCATGGAGAGCGAGACGGTCGCCATCTACCAGACCGATCCGACCATTCGCATGTATTCCGAGGTCGGCAAGCGCGGCCCGTTGCACGCCGGCAGCAGCCGGATCCTGCTCGCCTTCGCGCCCGAGGCCGTGCAAACCCAACTCCTCGCGCAGCGGCTGAACCGCTACACGCCGGCGACCCGTGTCGACGCCACCTGGATCGCCGCCGATCTGCAACGCATCCGCACCAGGGGATACCTGATCACCTCGGATGAAGTCGTCGCCGGCGCTGTCGGCATCGCCGCCCCGATTCGGGACGCCGCCGGTGCGGTCATCGCCGTCCTTTATATCAGTTCGCCCTCCATGCGCATGCGCCCGCCCCGCCCGCGCAACTTGCTGCCGCAAGTCATCGACGCCGCGGCGAAATTCTCCCAGGCGCTCGGTGCTGCGAGCAAGCCGGCCCAGCCGGGCCTGATACGAGAGGATTCCGCCCCGGCCGGCTGGCCCCTGAACGGCGGCATGCTGACCTCATCCCGCCCGCACACGATCTTCCGGTAAGCTTTGGGGACGCGTAGTCCGGGGCGTTAGAGCAACATCAGCCTGACTGGAACAGTCCGGC
>JAQGHW010000457.1 GCA_028291505.1 Rhodopila sp.
CAGCGAAACGGGTTATCGAACACCATGGCACCTGCGCTCCCGCCCGTGCCACTTGGGAAACACTTGATGGACGGCTTGGCCAGACTACCGCTTGCCCAATCCGGCGCCTCCTCCGGCTGGCGGCAACGCACCCTCAAGACCGCGATCGACTGCGTCGGCGTCGGCGTGCACTCAGGCCGGCGTGTCAACCTGACCATTCGCCCCGCCGCCGCCGACCATGGCATCATATTCCGCCGCACCGATCTGGGACGCGAGATCGAAGCCCGCTTCGACAACGTGGCTGACACCCACCTATGCACCGTGCTCGCCGATCCTTCCATGCAATCCGCCCGCATCGGCACCGTCGAGCACCTCATGGCCGCCCTGTCGGCGCTCGCCATCGACAACGCCTTGATCGAGGTGGACGGCCCGGAAATCCCTATCCTGGACGGTTCGGCCGCCCCCTTCGTCTTCCTGCTGGATTGTGCCGGATCGGTGGAGCTCGACGCCCCCCGCCGGGTCATCGAAGTCTGCCGTACCGTCCGGGTCACCGCCGATGCAGCGTGGGCCGAACTGCGGCCACTGGGTCCGGCAGCGCGGGCCGCGGAGCCGGTGCTGGAGATGGACCTGTCGATCGATTTCGCCGCCAGCGCGATCGGCCGCCAATCGGCCTCCCTGCGCCTGACGCCCGATAGCTTCCGCCACGAGATCGCCTCCGCCCGCACCTTCGCCCATGCCGATGAGGTCGAGCAGCTTCAGGCCGCCGGCCTCGCGCGCGGCGGCAGCCTGAATAATGCGATCGTCGTCGATGGGGCGAACATCCTCAATCCCGGCGGCCTGCGCATGGATAACGAGTTCGCCAGCCACAAGCTGGTGGACGCCGTGGGCGACCTCGCGTTGGCCGGCGGCACGCTGCATGGCCGTTTCGTCGCGCACCGCACCGGACACGCGCTGAACAATCGCCTGCTGAGGGCCCTTTTCGCCGATACCTCCGCATGGCGCGCGGTCGCGACCGATCCCCTCATCGCCGCGGCCTGAGTGGCCATGCCGAACGGACACTGATCGGCCCCCTGTATTCGCCGATACCGATGGCGTGATATAAGCCTCGCGATGAACCAGAGTCTTCCCATGCAGACCACAAACCTTTGGCGTTTTCCGCGCGTCCTCGTGCTCGGGATGACAGCGCTTTTGCCGCTGCTGTCCAGTTGCGGATCGAATGACACCGCCAAGAAAGGTCCCGCCGGCCCGGTGGAGGAGCTTTACAACAACGGCGTCGATGCACTGAACGCCCGCCGGTTCTCGACCGCCGACGACCAGTTCAACGCGGTGGAGCAGAACTACCCCTATTCGACCTGGGCAGTGAACGCTCAGCTGATGTCGGGATATTCGCTGTACTTGCAGAACAAATACACCGAATCGATCGGCACGCTGGACCGCTTTATCCAGTTGCATCCGGCGCATCGTGACATCGGATATGCCTATTACCTGCGATCGCTCTGTTACTATGAGCAGATCGCCGACATCGAGCGTGACCAGAAGGGTACCGAGCAGGCGATGAATGCGCTGCGGGAGGTCGTGAATCGGTTCCCGGACACTAGCTACGCCAACGACGCCAAGCTGAAGATCGACCTGTGCATCGACCATCTGGCCGGCAAGGAAATGGAGATCGGCCGATTCTACCAAAAGCAGCATCTGTATGAGGCCGCGATCGGCCGGTTCCAGCGCGTGGTGGACGACTTCCAGACCACCAACCACGTACCCGAGGCGCTGGCACGCCTGACCGAGATTTATCTTGTCCTCGGGCTGAAGGATCAGGCACGCAAGACCGCCGCCGTGCTCGGGTACAACTATCCGGGTAGCGAATGGTACAACGACAGCTACGCCCAGCTCGTGGACAACGGCGTAGCGCATTCGGACGGCAAATCCCAGAACGAGGAGCCTGGGCAGCGCGGCTTCTTCTCCCGTGCCTGGCATGCGGTGTTCTGACCGCCGTTCGTTCAGAAATGTGAGCGGCGTGGCGTGCTGACCGCGTTGTCGATTCGCGATGTCGTGCTGATCGAACGGCTGGATTTGGCCTTCGACCAGGGATTGACCGTGCTGACCGGAGAAACCGGGGCCGGAAAGTCGATCCTGCTCGACAGTCTGGGTCTGGCGCTCGGTGCCCGAGCAGAGAGCGGCCTGGTGCGCGCCTCGGCCGACCAGGCCAGCGTCACGGCTTGTTTCTCGCCGCCGGACGATCACGCCGTGGCGGCGGTGCTGGATGAGCACGGCCTGACCGGCGAAGATGAGATCGTGCTGCGCCGGATCGTCACCAGGGACGGTCGCTCGCGCGCCTTCGTCAACGACCATCCCGTGGGCGTCGGCCTGCTGCGGCGAATCGGTGCGCTGCTTGTCGAAGTGCAGGGCCAGCACGAGCAAATGAGTTTGGCAGACCCCGCCAGCCACGCTGGTCTACTCGATGCTTTCGGTGTGCCGGCGCCATTCCGCGCCGCCGTGGCCTCGTCTTGGCGGACCTGGCGGGACGCGCTTGTCAGGCTGGATCACGCTCGGGAGGCTATCGCTGCCGCTGAACGGGACGAGGAATGGTTGCGTCACGCAGTCGATGAACTCGCTACATTGGCGCCGCGGATCGATGAGGAAGAAACCTTGGCGCGTGAGCGGCAGCGCCTGCAACAGAGTGAACGCCGCGCGGAGGCGATCGCCGCGGCCCTGGCGGAATTGACGCCGCGCGATCGTCGCAGTGCCGGTCCGGCGGCATCGTTGCGGGCCGCATCTCGCTCGTTGCAGCGTCTGGCGCCATCCGGACAGTCGGAGCCAGGCGGAAACCCTGCCGATCCCGCCATGGCCGCACTGGAACGGGCCGAGGAGGCACTGGCTGAGGCAGAAACGATTCTGACCCGCCTGATCGCCGATGCCGACGTCGATCCGCGCCTGCTGGAACAATCGGAGGAGCGGTTGTTTGCGCTGCGTGCCTCAGCCCGGAAGCACGGGGTGGCGGTTCCGGATTTGCCGGCATTGCTGGATACGCTGGCGGGACGACTGGGCGCTCTGGAAACCGGCGCGGCGGAGATCACGGTGCTGGAGGAAGCGACCTGTGATGGCAAGGATCGATACGCTGCCGCCGCCAACGCACTGTCGGCCGCACGAAACACCGCCGCCGGGAAATTGCAGAAAGCAGTGGGGAAAGAGTTGCCGCCGCTGCGCCTCGACAAGGCTCGTTTCTTCGCCGAGGTGGGTGTGTTGCCCGAATCCGGTTGGGGTCCGAACGGCGCGGATCAGGTGCGCTTCCTGATCGCCACCAACCCGGGGCAGGAACCGGGGCCGCTGGCCCGCATCGCCTCGGGCGGCGAGTTGTCGCGGCTGATGCTGGCGCTGAAAGTCGTGCTGCACATCGGTTCCA
>JAQGHW010000206.1 GCA_028291505.1 Rhodopila sp.
CGCGGAGCAAAGCCAGGCTAGCGGGGGGCGACGGCTCACCTGAATGGACGCCAGCTTCCGGGATCGCTGTTTGGCGCACTCAACGGCAAGGATGGGCGCGGAGCCGCCACACGCAGACGCTGGTGAATGGCAGCTTTTGGGATTACCTCCTTGGCAACGTAGCGGCCGGGTTGGCTCGAGACCGGACACTTCCCGTGGGGGCGAGGGCGGGATCCTCCGCGGCACGCTGTAACGTCGTCGCAACAGGAACAACTACCAGGCGGCGTCCAGCAGCGCCCTCACCGCCGGCGGCCCGTCGATCTTGCGCGGATTCGTGTGCACCCACCGGTCGTGCATCGACCCAGCTGCGATCTCATCCAGCTGCTCCGGCTTCACACCCACGTCGCGCAACGTCGCCGGTAAACCAAGGCTGGCGATCAACGCTGCCACCGCATCGCCGGCGCTATCCCCCGGGCGCCCCAGCGCTTCGCTGACCCATTTCTGCCGCTCGCCATTCACCGGTTCGTTGAACCGCAACACGACGGGCAGCATCACACAGGACGTATAGCCGTGCGGCACATGCGCGGTGCCGCCCAGCACGTGGCCGATACCGTGGCTGGCCCCTTTGGCGACGCCGTTCTGCGACCCCATGATCGACATCCAAGCACCCAGCTGGCAGTTCAACCGAGCCTCCAGATCGCCAGGATTGGCTTTCACAGCCGGCAACCCGGCGGACAGCAGCCGTAGCGCCTGCAACGACATCCCGTCCGAGAACGGCGTCGGGTTGATCGAGCAAATATCCTCCACGGCGTGATCGACCGCTCGGATTCCAGTGGAAAGGAACAGCCACTCGGGCGTGTGGACCGTCACTGCCGGATCCAGGATCACCGCCTGCGGCATCATCAGCGGGTGGGCGTAGCTTTCCTTCCTGTTCCGCACCGTGTCGGTGCAACCCGCCATCGCCGTGAACTCACCGGCCGACAGCGTCGTCGGCACGTCGACCGAGCGTATCGGTGGCGCCTTCACCGATGGCCGTTCGGTCTTCCCGTCGGGCGTGATGGTGGCCCGAAACCGATCAAGCTGCTCCGGTGCGGTTATGTCGTTGCCCAGGCACAACCCGACCATCTTGGCCGCGTCGGTCACCGATCCGCCACCAACCGTCAGGATCAGGTCTGCCTTCGCCGCCCGCGCTTCGTTCGCCGCCGCCACCACGTCGGTCCGCGGCGTGTGGGAGCCGATTTTCGCGCACACGCCGGCCAACCGGTTGCCCAACACGCGGCGGACGGTCTCGATCACGTCCGTCTCCCGATTAAGCGTCCCGCTGGCCATCACATAGACTGCTCGGGCGTCGAGCCGGTTGACCTCCTCGGCCACCGCGTCTGCCAGTGGGATGCCATAGATCACTCGGTCCATGGGGGGATAGCGGTGGGTGCCTTGGATCACGGTTGCCTCCTCCAGCGTTTGAGTTGCTTGCAGCAGCAGTCGAGCAGAATCGGCGCGATCGAACAACGCCGGTGCGTGCGGCAGGCGTCATGCGCCGCCAGGGATGCCAACAATAAGAAAAAGGCAGTGCCGCGGTGACGGGAACCTGTCGCCGAACGGCTCGGGGATCGGGCGCCCATTTGGGGACATCGTCTGGAGCGATCCGAGAGCGTCCAAACGGCGGGCGCAGTCCGGCACCCGGGTCATTTCTGATTTTCTTGCCAACCGGCGCGAATCGGGCGCAAGCTATGGGGGTCGTAGCAACAACTGAAAGGAGGTGATCCTGTGTCTCATTGTTCGGTGGCAACCTTTGCCATGACCTGGATCGCCGGCGCGAAGACGTCGGCTTAGAGTACTCCGGTCCGGCAACGGACAGTCACAACAATGCAAGGGCCTCGGACTTATGTCCGGGGCCTTTGGCATTTTCGATACGGCAGCTCTCTCGTCGCAGGCGCTTAAGGCCAGACAAGAGTATGACCCAATCCATCTACGCGGAATGGCGAGTGTTCCAACGCCGCGTGCCCCGTAAAGACCCGTGACGCCTTCCTTACTATCCCCCAAATCTGTGCCCTTCATCGGTGAAATCTGTGTCGGAACCTTACTTTGCGTCGACCCGACAGCCGTCGGCCTCGGTGCGGAGGGGTAGGCAAGCAATTACGTGAGCCCGGGTTATCGCTCCTCACCCCGGGTGTTCCCCGCACATTCGTTCCTATCGTGTCCATCCTTAATTAGCATGAGGCACATAACTAGGAATGATTTCTTGACAAAGCCCAGAAACTATGGCATAGCGCCACCCACCACATCCTGGGCCGGGACGACATGACCGAGACCAACACCAGCATCGAAGCAGCCACGCAGATCGACGTCACGCTCCGCCTACACGGCGTACTGATGAACCTCATCGTTGCCCTCCTCGCCCCGATGTTCCTCGGCGTCACCGGCGGCGACATCGACTTCGCCCGCATGGCTGCCGTTGAGACCGTCAACGCCTACCGCGCCCGAAATCGCGCCGACCTCATCGCCATCGCCCAGATAATCGCATTCGGTCTTGCCGCTCTTGGCTCGCTGAGCCTGTCGATGGCCGACGACATCACCGTGTCGATGGCGCTGCGTCTGCGAGGCAACGCCAATGCCTGCAACCGCTCCGCCGAACAGAACCGCCGTGCGCTGGCAAAAAGCCTTGGCGACGAATCGGTGCCACAACATCCCGAGATGACGGCCGAACCCGAAACCCCGGACGTTAGCGCCGGCTACACCGAGACGGGCTACACCGAGACGGGCTACACCGAGACCGGCTGCACCGAGACCGGCTACAACGACGCCGACACGTTCCTCAGCGCGACAGCCGCCCAGGTGTTGGCCGCCGAGTCCCTGGCCCGGCTGCAAGGTGCGGAACAAACCGCCGAACCGGGTGCCATTTCGCCTCGGGCACAAATCGGCACCCATGACATGACCCCGAACAAGCGCCACCAGGCGATGTGGGCCATCGCGATGGTCAAAGAATCCGGGGAAATCAACGACAGTCTGCCGAACCTCTCGCCAGCGGACAGAGAGGCCGCCATATTGCGAGCCGCCCAACTAAGCCGCACCGCCCACGACCTGATATACCGCTCGGCCACACCGCCGCTCTCACCCGACAGCCTCGCCGGAATAAGCCCACCCGAACTAAGCGGAAGCAGGTAGCCGGAGCGCCAGCCCGTGAATAGATTGACACTCAGCCGTCTGACCGGCCGTCCCACACCTTACAATCCGCATCTGCCGCGGCTCACTCACCAAACGACGCCGTTCGGCCCTGCTCGGGGAAGCACCTGCCCAGGATCGCGTCGCGCCCGGAGTCTCAACCCGCTCATCGATCGGTAAGGCGCAACTCGATCCGGCGATCCTTGGCGTAGGCGTCTGGCGTGTCCCCGGCCCCGAACGGCTGGTATTCGCCGAAAGCCGTCGCGGCAAGGTGTTCGGCCGGCACCCCATCCGCGATCAGCAGCTTCACCACGGTTATCGCCCGCTGCGCCGACAGTTCCCAGTTGGACGCGAACTGCCCATTCTTCACCGGTTGCGGGTCGGTGTGTCCGTCCACCCGCAACACCCAGTGCAGATCGGGCGGTATCTCCGTCGCGATGTCCTTGATCGTCACCGCCAGCGTCGTCATCTGCGCCACCCCGGCCTGCGTCAGGTCTGCGCTGCCCACCGGGAACAAGACCTCGCTCTGAAAGACGAACCGGTCGCCGACAATCGTGATACCTGATCGGCTGGCCAACACCGACCGCAACTTGCCGAAGAACTCGCTGCGATACTGCTGCAACTCCTCGACCTTCGCGGCCAGCGCGACGTTCAGCTTCTGCCCCAGGTTGGCGATCTGCACATCCTTGTCCTTGGCCTGCTGCTGGGTCAGGTCGAGGGTGGCCGCGATCGAGGAAAGCTGGCTCTTCAACTGGTCGATCTGCTGGTTCAGCAGCGCGATCTGGGCGCGCGCACTGTCGCCCAGCTTCTTCTCTTCGCCAAGCTGCACCTCGACAGCCTGCCGCCGTTCCGCCTCGGTCGTTGCTTTCGCGGCGGCGTCCTGCGCCTGCTTCTCCAACTCGTCCCGCAGCGCCGCCAGGGCGCGCGACTGGTTCGCCAGCGTGGCCAGATCCGACAGCTTCGCCTGCAGCGTGTCCTTCTCGACAGCAACGTTCCGGTCGAGATCGGCGATCTGCTTCTTCATCTCGGCCAACTGGCTCTGCGCATCCGCCAGTTGCGCCTTCGCCGCGTTGGCCTGTCCGGTGGTATCCGTCAGTTGCGATTGCAGCCGGGCGTTGGCGACGGTCGCGGCCTGTACCGCCAGGTTCGCGTCGGCGTATTGCCCCGCCAGCCGGTCACGCTCTGCCGATCGCGCCGACAATTCCTTGCCCAGTTGAGCCACCGAAATCTGCAGGTCCGCCGACTTTCCACGCTCCAGCGACAGGGCATCGGCGAGGGCCGAAAGCTGTTGGTTCGCCTTGTCGAGCTCGTGGCTGCGGCCCGACAGCGTCACCGTCAGAAACGCCTGCGCCAGCACGAAGACCAGCAGCACGAAGATAATGACCATCAGCAGCGTGGACAGCGCGTCCACATAGCCGGGCCACGCATCGAGTCCATTGCCGCCGCGTCTGCGAACGCGCCCCGCCATGATCCGCTACCGCTGCGGTTCGGCCAGCGCGGCGACCGTGCGGGTCAGCAACCGCAGATCGTTCCGCAAATCCGCCGTCGCCCGCGACCGTCCCTGCTCGGTTTCCGTCAGCAGCCGCTGCAGATAAAGGTCGATGCTGCGCAAGTGACCGCGGCTGGCCTCGTCCCCGCCTTGCATTTCCGCCAGCCGTTGCAGCGCCGGCCCCAGCGCGGTCTGACTCTCGGCGATCCGCAACATCAGAAGCTGGTTGGCCCGCATGGTCTCGGCCAGGGTCCCCAGACGCTCGTTCAACGTCATGACCGCCTGATGCGCCAGGGTGCGGTTTTCCTCGTCCCGCGTCATCACGTGTTGCAGGCCTTCCATGTTTTCCGCCGTCTGCTCCAGCAGCGCCTGAACATAGACGGGAACGGAGCCTTCGCCCTCCGCCAGGATACCGGACGACAGCCGGGTCAGGCCGGCCAGCCATTCCTCCAGCTCATTGAAGAAACGGTTCTGCGCCTGGCCCGCGGTCAGATCCAGGAAGCCAAGCACCAGCGCCCCGGCGAGGCCATACATGCTGGCCGAGAACGCCGTCCCCATGCCGGCGAGCGGCTTGGCCAGCCCGGTCTTCAACTGCTCGAACATCAGGTTCATGTCGCCGTTGCCCAGCGTCATGCCGCCGATGACATCGGACACCGAGGTGACCGTCTTCAGCAGGCCCCAGAATGTCCCGAGCAGACCAAGGAAGATCAGCAGGCCGGTCATGTAGCGCGACAGTTCCCGGCTCTCATCCAGCCGTGAGGCGATGCCGTCCAGCAGGCTGCGCATCGCGGTGGCGGACAGGGTGAACTGCCGGGTTTCTCCGCTGCGGCCTTCGCGCATCGCCAGCATGCTGGCCATCGGCGCCAGCAGCTTGGGTGAGGGCAGGGCGGCCAGCCGGCTACGGGAGGTCTGGTAGGTTTCCAGCCACGTCACTTCCGGCCGCAGCCGCAACACCTGATTGAGGTTCCAGCAGATGCCCAGCAGCAGGATCAACAGGATCAGGCTGTTCAGCACCGGATTGTTGTCGAATGCGGTGATCAGCACGGGCGACAGCAGCGCGGCAACGATGCCGACTGCCACCAGGAACAACAGCATGCGGATCAGGTAGCCGGATGGGTGGGTCATCGTGCGGTCGCCGCGGTGGCCGGCGGATTGGCGCCGGTTACGCTCAGGTCTACCCGGTCGGGCGGGCCGTCGCCGTATTGCTCACCCAGCGCGCGGACGAAGATGCGGGCGGACGGCACGCCGTCGGCCACCAGGGCGCTGCGCACCGTCATGGCCCGCGACAGCGAAATCCTGCGCGCGGTGGAAGGATCGTCCGCCTTGCCGGGGGCGTAGGCCAGCACGTTGAAGGTCGTCGCATCGCCCGGCGGCGCGGATTCGGTCAGTTGCTTGATCGACGTGTTGCTTTCGGGACTCAGGTCGGACGCCCCGGGTGCGAAGGTCAGACGCAGGCCGGTCGTGGTTGGCGCGGCGGCCGTCGCGGCCTTGTCGGAAATCGCCGGGGTTGGCGGCGGCGGCGCTCCGGGCGGCGGTGCCTGCGGCGTGATCGGTGCGAAGGAGGCAGTATCCGGGACGGTTGCCGGCAGGGTGGGTTGCGGGACAGGGGGGGCGGCCGGAGAAGCCGCCGGCGCCTCACGCGTAGCCACGGTGGGCCGAGTCGGCGCGACCGAGGAGGGTCCGGCACGCGACGGATGGCTGGCCGCCGGATGGTCGGGCAGCGCCTGCAGCGCATGCAGGTCAACCGTGACCTGTGCAATTG
>JAQGHW010000218.1 GCA_028291505.1 Rhodopila sp.
AAGTCACCCATCATGAGGTGGCCGGTTTCATCGCCTCGGCCGCCGCGCCACGCCAGAACAGCCGGCCCACCCGTGCCGCCAGCCGCGCCAGCGCAGGGGTCGTGGTCGGCCGCAGCAGCCTGGGATCATACCCGGCGAAGCGGCGTTCGTTCTCGCTCAGGCAAACCGCCATCAGCGCCAGCGGGCTGATGTCCACATCGCTGACGGCCTTGCTGCCGGTCAGGGTAAAATTGTTATCGGTCGCCGGCTGCTCCCCGCCCTCCATCGTTCGCGCCAGCCCAATCCGCTCCCACGCCAGGAATGCCCACGCCCGGGCGACACGGAATTCGAACCGAATCCGCGCCCACACCCCAAGGCGCTTCCGATGCCAGGCCAGCCAGTTGGCGAACAGCAGGATGTGGCGCGCCTCTTCCTGGATCACCGGCTCGAACGTATCGACCAGGGCCGCGGGAAAATACCCCGAACGGCGCGCGACCTCGAACAGGCCGAACGCGAAAAAACTGTCGATACACTCGGAATAGCCGGTGACAAGGTAACCCCACTCCGGGTCGTCCGGCAGCCGGTCAGGCGGTTCCGGAGCCAGCGAAATGCCATAGCTGGCGACCAGGTTGGACAGCACCTCCTTGTGCCGCCCTTCCTCCCAGCCGTTCCGCCCGATCGCCTCCCGCCACGCCGGGTCGTCCACCGAGGCCGCATACGCCAGCATCCGCGCCCGCGCCTTTGTCTCGGTCCTGACCGCGATGTCCCAGATCGGCAGGCTGGTCAGTCGTTGCAGCGCGTCCGGCTCCAGCTTGGGCCATGCAATGATCGAGGGTTTGTACGGATTGAACGTGTCGGAAAACATCCGGCAGGACGCATCGCGGTGGCTGTCCGAACCGATCGGCAGCGCCCCGGATGCCTGAAACACCCATTCGCGCGCCCGCCGGTCAGCGGCGTCGATCTCCGCCCCGGTGGGAGAGATCAGGTCCGGAGAGACCTGGTCCGGCGGCTCCAGGGAGGGCGAAGCCGGCGAAGATGAGGGCGGTATAACCATCGGCCCCTTTCGTCGGCATCCGGTTGCCCCCGGTCAAGAGCCGGTCAATCACGACACCGTTAGCGACAAGCGCGCCCCGGCGCCTATAGTGATGCACCGCACGCCGATTCGGCCGCGGTGCCCCAATAGCCACCAGGGGCCGCCATACGGGATCGGGAGTTTCCAGCGTCGGAATGTTAGCCGAACCCATACTCAACGATCCCGCGCAGGTGCTGCGCCAGGTGTTCGGCTTCCCCGGCTTTCGCGGCCAGCAGGAACCCGCGGTCAGCCACGTCGTGGCCGGCGGCGACGCCCTGGTGCTGATGCCCACCGGCGGCGGCAAGAGCATCTGTTATCAGGTCCCGGCACTCTGCCGCCCCGGCACCGCCGTCATCGTCTCCCCCCTCATCGCCCTGATGGACGACCAGGTCGCCGCCCTCCGTCAGGTCGGCGTCAACGCCGGTGCCCTGCATTCCGAGATCGACCCCGCCGAGGCCCGATCCATCACCCGCGACCTGATCGAGCACCAGTTGGACCTGCTCTACGTCTCTCCCGAACGCCTGCTGACCAACGGCACCATGGACCGCTTGTCGCGCCTGAAGCTGGCGTTGTTCGCGGTGGATGAGGCGCACTGCGTCTCCGCCTGGGGCCACGAGTTCCGCCCCGAATACCGCGAGCTCGCCCGTATCCCCGACATGTTCCCCGGCGTCCCCCGCATCGCTCTAACGGCCACCGCCGACCCAAGAACGCAGCACGACATCCTGACCGCGCTACGGATGGAATCCGCAAAGGTCTTCGTCTCCAGCTTCCACCGCCCGAACCTGCGCCTGTCCGCCGCCCCCAAAGTCGGTGAGACAGCCCAGCTTCTCGAATTCCTGCAACGCCACAAGGGCGAATGCGGCATCGTTTATTGCGGAAGCCGAGCGAAAACTGAACGGATGGCGGCGAAATTGAATGAGAAGGGCTATCCGGCATTGCCGTTCCACGCCGGCCTCGATCCGCTGCTCAAACGAGAATCCCTGACCCGCTTCCGCTCCGGGGAGCCGCTTGTCGTCGTCGCAACGATCGCCTTCGGCATGGGCATCGACCGCCCCGACGTCCGCTTCGTCGTCCACCTCGACATGCCCGACAGCCCGGAGGCCTATTACCAGCAGATCGGCCGCGCCGGCCGCGACGGCGACACCGCCGACACGCTGCTGCTGTATGGCGGCCAGGACGTCGCCCAGGCCCGCCACTGGCTGGCGCAGTCCGCCGCTCCGGACTCCCGCAAACGGGTGATGCGCACCAAGCTGGAGGAAATGGTTGCGCTGACCGAAGCGGTAACCTGCCGCACCCGCTCGTTACTGACGTGTTTCGGCGAGTCGTTGGACTGCGAATGCGGCCACTGCGACAACTGCGAGGCCCCCCCGATCACCGTGGACGCCTCGACCGAGGCGCAAATGGTGCTGTCGGCGGTCTACCGCACCGACCAGATCTTCGGCGCCGCCCACATCGTTGCTGTGTTGCGCGGCGAAAAGACCGAGGGCGTGCTGCGCCACAAGCACGACCGCTTGCGCACCTTCGGCGTCGGGTCGGCCCATGCCGGAACTTACTGGCGCGGCCTGATCCGCCAGTTGATCGCGCTGCGGGCCCTGGACGTCGACACCCAAGGCCATGGCGGCCTCTTCCTGGTGCAGGAAGAAGCCCGTCCCATCCTCCGCGGTGAGCGCACCGTCACGCTCCGCCAGGATCGCCCACGCCCCGTTCGCACCGAGCGCCCGGAGCGCGGCCGAACGACCCCGACCGTCCCGCTTTCCCCCGGCGACACCGGCCAGGCCGCAACCCTTTACGAAGCGCTGCGCCTGTGGCGCCTCGCCGAGGCAAAAGGCCAGTCGATCCCCCCCTACGTCATCTTCCACGACTCCGTCCTGCGCGACATCGCCGCACAGCGTCCCCAGACCCTCGACGAACTAGCCCAAATAAAAGGCGTCGGCGCCTCCAAACTGGATCGCTACGGACGCCACGTGCTCGGTGTCCTGACCGCGCAGCTTCCAATTGGCCTGACCAAGCGGCACTGACACGCTCGGCACCAAAACCAAGAGCAGCCAGCCGAGCACGTGCCACGTTAGCCTGATCCTGCTTGGCACTGTTGCGAGGCGCCTGACCTATCGGCGGATTAGTGCGTCTTGCGAA
>JAQGHW010000240.1 GCA_028291505.1 Rhodopila sp.
CGATCAGGAAGACGACGAACCCGATCGCGCCGAGATTGAGCAACATCAGCAGCCAGAAATTCTCGATGTCGGTAGTGCTGCCGCCGAGGCCGATCTGGTACTTCAGGACGGCCAATCGATCCAAGGACACACCGAAAAGGACATCGTGCAGGTTGAGATGCTGAAGCACCAACCATTGCAGCCCGCGAGCGTCGGCACTCTCATCCATGTACATGTGCGTCAGGATGCGCGCGCCGATATCGGTGCTGGTGATCACCATCAGCATCAAAGGCGGCAGGATCACAACCGCGGCCCCCAGCGCGCCGACGAAGCCCATGCTAAGGTTTCGCATCACCACGCCACGCAGCAGGACCACGATCGCGGCCAACCCCAGCACGATCAGCGTCGTCCCCAGTGCCGCCCGACCGCCAAAGCTGAGCAATCCTATCAGCAGGGTGGTGAACAACGCCGCCTTCAACATCCCGTTCATCCGCATCCGCAGCAACATGAATGTTGCCATCGATGTCGCCAACGCTGCTGTCAACGGATGGCCGAATAGGCCCGCACCCCGGAAGTCTTCTGCGTCATCCACGAAATCCTTGGGTACGTCATCCCCGAACTGCAGCGGGATCAGGTGCGTCTGCGTTGCGCTCTCTCCGATCGAGATGACGATACTCACCGCACAAAACGCAATGATCCACCACGCCAGCGTCCGCTTTTGCCGATCCGTTCCGCCTTCCAGAGCAATCGCCAGCATGCCGGCTGAAAGATAACTCTCGATATAGATGGCAGCGCCGCTGATGCCGACATTCACGATGGAATAGAATGCACAGAACAGGATCAACAGGACGAACGACGCAAGCGCCGGCGTGCCCCGGAAGAATCGGATCAGGCCGGACCCCGCGGGCCGCGCCAGCATCAGAACCATGAATGCCGCGAGCGAAACCAGATACGTGCCCGGGTGCAGTTTTATCAGCGGATTGCCACCGGTGGCCGAATAGTCGATGCCCAAAACCTGTAGCGTGTTACCCGAGATCGCGAATTCAACAATGACCGACAGCAGACCGATCGCGAACGCCGCGCGACGCATTCGCTGGTTCCTGCTGGCATGCCTCGCATCCGCCAGGCGAACCGGCGACAGGGTACGAAGCCCCCTCATGAACGGTCTTCCCGCAGATTGCGAAACTGGTCCTCGATGACCGCGAAGCCGAAGCCGATCGAAGCGGTTGCATATCGTTTTATCAGTCTTGATGGCTCCTGGCACAGGCGCCAGAGCCATTCCAGCCCGACCGACTGCCATTTGGACGATGCGCGGCGCACCAGGCCAAGCTCGATCTTGACGGCCTGGCCGACGCAGAAGGCCCAGCATCGGGGCAACAACGTCCGGTAGGTATCGACGAACACCTCGCTGCGCGGCGCGCCGACCGCCATGACCAGGACGGTCGTGCGGTGTGCCCGGATGGACCCGGCCAACCACTGGCAATACTCGGTATCCTGTTCGAAGCCGAACGGCGGGACCGTTACGCTGGTTGCAACGCCGTTGCGCTCACCCCAGACGGCAACGGCCTGTTCTGTCGTTGCACTATCAACCACAAAGTACAACCGCTGTGGGGTAGGATAAGGGGCCAGGCGCATCAGTTCGGATGTGATCTCGCAACCGGTTACCCGAGCGACGTGCAGACCGCAGAAGCGAGCATAGAGCTGCACCGGCCAGCCGTCGCAGACGATCCGCGTTGCCATGCGGTATGCCCGCGCCAGGGCGGGTGAACGCCGGATTGTTGCGATATGATCGATGTTGGGGGTCACCACCAGCGCAACGCCCTCAGCAGGCGGCTCGCGGACCGCCGCACTGACGATGTCGCGGGCTGAGTCGGTACTGAGATTCAGGCCGAACGGACGTGCCACATTCATGCCGACGCCGCCCAGGCGCGGTGTGGCGCCAGCACTTTGAACATGGCCATGTAGCGTGATGCACACGCTGCATAGCTGAACTCCGCTGCTCGTTGGCGCAGCAGGTCCGCCGGAAACCGGTCGCGTAACGTCGCCACCTGATCCATCGCGTCCGCCAACGCCGCTGGATTTCGCGGTTCCACCAGTACCCCGTAACGGCCGTCATCCAATATGTCTGATGGTCCGTGATCGCATCGGGTAGAAATCACCGGCGTGCCGCACCCCAAAGCCTCGACGATCACGTTGCCGAACCCTTCGCACCGGGAACTCAGCAAGAAGGCGTCCGCCTGACGAAAATAGGGCAGGGCGTTACCGCGAAAGCCCAGGAACTCCACCGAATCGGCTAAATTGAGCCGAACCGCCAGATCCACCAGCGAGTCACGCAGCGGACCGGTTCCAAGAATGATCAGCCGGCTGTTGGTGCGCCGCCGATGGATCGCGAGCGCTCGGATCATGGTTTCGTGATCCTTTTGCGGAACCAGCCGACCGGCAGTGACAAATACCGGTCCGGGCCGCCGCTCAAACCATGGATGATCGATCGCTTCGTCGCTGCGGATCCGGAAGTCTGAGCCCACCACAGGATTGTTGATTGTCTGCACCATCCCGACCGGCAGCCTGGCTATCGTCTCCAATTCTTCCGCAACGCCTTCGGAAACCCCGACCGCGCGGCTGATCACCGGCGACAGCAGGCGATAGGCAGGCGCGATATACCGATACAGCCAGTTCTCACAGGCAACGAAGCTGGAGGAGATAGGATTGTGCTGACAGATCACGATCTTGGTGCCGCTGAAACTGATGCACTTCGCGAGCAGCGCGGCGACGTTGTTCAGATCGACGTTGGACATCAGGATGTCCGGCTTTTCAGCCCGCAGGAAACGCGCCAGCCGCGGCACATCCATCAGTGTCCGGGAACTGTTCAGGTTGACGATCCGAAGCCCCGCCGGCACCTGATCCAGCAGCTGTCCGCGCAGACGGTGCAACACCAACGTAACGTCAGCGCCGTGGCGGCGGAATTCCTCAGCAATGATCAGGCTTTGTCGCTCCACCCCGCCCCCGGCCAGATCATGCAGATAGATCGCGACAGACATCGCGCGTGCGGCTCCTGCGGTCCGGGATGGCGTGGATACATCCGTCAGGTGTTTGGTGGAGGAAGTAGCAACCGATACTGACATGTTCAGTCTACTCCCGTTCCAGAAAACGCCCGATGTGCCCTGCCCAGCAGTTTGCGCCGCAGCAGGCCCAGATCGAGGACGAAACGCTTGCCATCCAGCCAGAACCGTTCACCGTCATGAACCAGAGTGTGCAGGCCGTTGGGGAACGGGCCGGCTCGATCGGGTTGCAAAACGGTGACCAGCGCTTCACTGAAGTCTGTTTCGGTCAGGGTCAGGATCTCGTGGATCGCGACCGCGGCACCATAGGTCGCGGCGCAATCCTGCCCGGGCCGGTACAACCGGCCGGCGTCGCTGAACACCATGCCGGCGGGACGCGCCCCGCGCACATCGATCTTGACCGGCCAGCGGGCGTGCGGCGTCCACGGACCGGTTGGCGACGATGCGTGCAGCAGGCACAGATTGTCGTGTCCGCCGACATCCAGATCGGTGCAGGCGAGCCAATAGCGCCCGTTCCACCGGAACAATGTGGGGTCGGCCAGCCGGGAATGCGGCGCCACGTCGCATAGCGGGATCAGGCGACCATCGTCGTCGAGCCGGTGGATGTGAGTCGCCCCGCGCCGCGTCGCTTCCGGGACGCAATACACGATGTCGCCATCAAGAAAAGTGCAGGGATAGGAATGATGATGTCCATCATCCAGCAGCACCGTGGGCGGGGTCAGGGTCCGGTCGATCGGGGCAACCGAAACGATGCGGCCAACCCCATCGCTCAGCGGCATTTCCTCGCACAGGATCCGGTTGGTGCCGGGCCACGGGAATGGATCGGCAAGGTAACGGTCACCGGCCTTGGTGCGATACCACGTGATGTCGCCAAGCCCCCCGCCGGACAGCACGCGGTGCAAGGGCGCCGCGGCGGTGCCGACACTCCACCACTCCGCCATCAGGCGGTCACGCCAGCGTCCCCGCCTGGCGTCCAGCCAGCCGTACAAGCCGTGCGGATCGGCAGCCGGTGCCGAACCCGCTGGCCCCCGTCCGCGGCCCAGCACGGCGTCGCGCACGAAGCGCATCATCAGGCGGTCAACCGAGGCCTTGAACGCCGCCCGCGACCCGCGAGTCCCCAAGGTACCCTCATCCAGGATGTTCGGCACCATCGACCCGGGCTGATACTGCGCCAGCCGCACGGTCATTGCGTACGGCGCGCGATGCCAGTGACCGCCAAGCAAGCCGGGCTCGTTCAGGCTGTGACCGGACGCCGTCTCCAACCGCCAGAGCACCGCATCGCAGGGCGGTGTGCAGGCTGGCTCCAGCCGCAGCATGGCGTTTTCGGTCACCACCGGGTCGGCCAGTGCGGCGTCGACGATCCCGGAGCGGTCGACCCCCGCCAGCACCGCAACGAACGGCGACGGGTGGACGCCGGGCCAGATGTTTGTACTGATCCATGGTGGGGGCAGGCTGGCCATCGTCCTCATGTCAGTGCCGGCCCAGCCAGCGTGGCATCACGCTCCTTTCGCGGTTGAGCACCACCCCGACCGTCTGCCCGCCCAAGCGTTCAAGCAGAGACTTGGCGTTTTCGATTTCCCATTGCTTCGTCCGACCCGCCGCGACGACCAGCACCGACCCGTCGCAATACCGCGACACCGCAGCCGATTCCGGCGCTTCGCTGGGTGGCGTGTCGAGCACGATCACGGGATGGTTGGCCCGCAGCATGTCCAGCATCGATTGCAGCCGGTCGCCCCCGAGGGCCAGCAGCGGACGCTCACCCGGCCCCAGACGGGCCCATAGCAGATTCTTGGAATCCCGGACCGGCGTGATGGCGTCAGACAGCGGCAGGCCGCGGCGCAAGGCATCGGACAAGGTAGGCGGCTGCGGTTCGTTCGGTGCCCGTCGCGGTTTCGCCGGGCTGGCATTACAGTCGATATACAGTACCGGCTGGGCACAATCATCGGATGCGACACGCGCATACCCTGACGCAACCGTGCTGGCGCCGGTTCCTGGCGTCGGAGAGATAAATTGAATGACCAGTGGCATCGCACTGGTGCGGCGCGCCTCGATCGCATAATAGAGTTGCACGAATGAGGGATGGTGACGCGTTATCGCACCGATCCCGATACGAACGGGCGCTACGGCGTGCTCCTCCGCCGACTGGACGACCGACGTCGACTTGCGAAGGATCGTGAGCTCGGGGTTCGATAGCCTGTTCACGTGGGGCTTCTCCAAATCGGCGATTTAGGCTTCAATCGAAATGACCGGGCCTCTGCCAGGACGCAAGGTAGTGAGCCCTGAACGCCAGACGAAATCAAAACGCATTGTCATCGGCGAAAACCAGCCTCGCCGTTCGCCACAAAATCTTGAGGTCAAGGCGAAGCGACCAGTTTTCGATGTAGTAAAGATCGTGATTGACCCGGTGCACGATCTTTTCAACACTATCCAGTGCACCGCGATAACCATTGACCTGCGCCCACCCGGTGATGCCGGGCTTAACACGATGACGTGAAGAATACACCGGAACAGCTTCTTCCAGCGCCAACCCCCCCGCGGTGGTGGCCAGCGCGTGGGGCCGCGGTCCAACCAGCGACATGTCGCCGCGCAGCACGTTCAAAAGCTGCGGCAACTCGTCGAGGCTGGTCTTGCGCAGCCAGGCGCCGAACGGCGTTACCCGCTTGTCGTCGCGCAACGCCTGCTGGACGGCATCGGCATCGGCGAGGTGGGTGTACATCGAGCGGAATTTCAGCACCTCGATCACCCGGTTGTTATAGCCCAACCGGCGCTGACGAAAGAAGACCGGGCCTCTTGACGTAAGCTTGATAATAGCGGCGATGCTGAGCATGACAGGGGAAATGAAAGCCAGCAAGCCAAGCGACAAAACCACGTCTTCGGTTCGCTTGATGTAGGCGCGCCAGCCGACGATCGGACGGGTGCACGCCATCAACAGCGGAAGATCGAAGGCACGGTCGGCGCGCCGCAGCGGCAGATCCAGTCCGTTCATGCCCGGATAGATGTAGACGTCGACCGGCGCCATGGAAATGCGCTGGATGATCGCCCGCACCTGATCGCTCGCCGACCATGGCAGCGCCACAAGCACCGTATCGACCGCATCCTGACGGATCATCCGCTCCAGCGCAGCAAGGTCGCTGAACACCGGAAATCCTGCGAAACTGCGTTCGGCCACCGTATCCGCGGCGTGTTCGACGATGCCGATGACGTCGAAGTTCCGGTGCACGCCGGTGGTAATTCGCGGCAGCAGATCATGAATCGAGTCTGGTGCGCCGATGATGACCGTCCGGTTCAGCGGTTCGGCGCCGGCGTGAAAGCGAAGCCGCAGCTGGCGCGCGCCGACCAATGCGCCGAATCCTAGAACCAGGAACGCCGGCAGCCATGGTCCGCGCAACGTCGTGCCCATGCGATCCAACCCCGGGGCCAGGTTTTCGTGGCCCGAAATCGCCGCCAGGCAGAAGGTCGCGAGCGTTCCTACCGCCACCGCTTGTAACCACGCCAGAATGATCTTGCGCCACGGTAGTTCGCGGCTCACGATTTCCGGCGGCGAATATAGTCCCCGCTCAAAAAAGCTAAGCGTCAGGCAGACCGTCAGACAGGCCATCGGGATAACGACCGAAGAGGACGCGATGGACCCCGCCGGATAGTCGAACAGGATATAGCATAGAAAAGCTGCGCAGACGGTCACTGTTGCGTCAAGACCGATCAGGCTTAGCGTCAGACCTGCCAGGCGCGGACGTGGTGCGAAGTGATCGGGTGGGGTGTCACGGACTTCGGACATCGAACCCGATGAGACGATGTCGATGGCTATATCTGGTTCAGCCATGCCTGGCATCAGCCTGTTCCTGTTCCTGTTTGGACGAGCGGTATCCGTTCTGGATCCGCCCATGCGTCTCCGTTCCACGGCTCTGTACCGCGGCCGAGAGCTATCGGCGCTTTCACAACAGATTTCGACTGACCTTCGTCTGACAACGCACTTCAGTGTCCGGGGAATCGAGAAGCCGACCGAACTTAGTGACGCTATCGCGGCTTGAATGACATACGAAACCAAACTCTGCGTGTACCACGATCACATGAAACATTTCGAACCCAATTTAAGCGCTGACCTGGGAGAACCCGGTTGTACCACAAAAAATGTCAAGAATTTGGCGGTGGTTCAGCGACCCACCTGGTATGCTCGGGTTTTGCACTGTTGAATGTACTTTATCGCCAGGGTTAGCGATCGGCTTGTCGATAAGAATGCAATACCGCAATGTATTGCTAAAAGTAGAACGTTGTGGCGAAACCCGCAATTAGTGCGCCGGCCGCTCCGTTTCCTCACTCCCGATCACGTCGAAGATATCGTCCGCCGCCAGATGAGGTCAACCGCGCAAGAATGTCAGCAGCAACGCGGCGACGTCGGCCGGATTCTCCTGCTGGACCCAGTGCCCTGCCCCATGCAGCAAGTGGCAGCCTCGCATTTGGGTGCACACGCTGGCTTGCATACGCTCGATGGCGCCGTGCGTTTGATAGATGCCCCAATCGTGTGCGCCGGCGATGAACATCGACGGGACGTCGAGGGTGCGGCCGCTGAACACCTGAAGTTCCCCGCTGCCGACGCCCTGCGTACGGCAGCGGTACCACTGCAAGCCACCCTGGAAGCCGGTCCGTTCATATTCGCGGCTGTAGACACCCAAATCGTGATCGGGCAGCCAGCGGCACGCGGCGATGGCTTCCGGCGACGGCATCTCCGCGGCCACCGTCCGGGGCATGGCGCGGTCCAGGTCCATGATGTAGTAGGTCGGCATCAGAGCCAGCTCCGCCGCGGTCGGCCCGCCGAGACGAAACGGCTGGTTGCCCACCCAGTCAGCGCTTTTGTGATGGTAGTAGGCCCGCAGGAACGCGTGCATGCCCTGCCGGCTATGCGTCATGTCCGCGTTGGCTTCACGTGTCGAGTAGTACCACTGGTAGTGCTTGCGCGGCCGGTCGAGCGCCGCCAGCGCTTTATGGATATCGGGCGTGGCCGTGGCGGCGAGCCCAGGAGGTCCGCCGAACGGGGCGCTCATTAATGTGACCGAGCGGAAGATGTCCGGGCGAAGCAGGGCACACCAGGCGGCGACCGAGGCGCCGAAATCATGTCCGACAACTGCCACTACAGTTGGGCATCCCAGGGCCGCCAGCAACCCTACCGTGTCGCGCACCAGGTTCATCAACCGGAACGACGCCAGGTCGCCGTCGTACTCCGGATCCCAGCCGGTGGTGCGGCCATAACCGCGCTGATCCGGCGCGATGACATGATAGCCGGCCTCGGCGAGCGCCGGCATCACCTTGCGCCAGGAGTAAGCCAGCTCGGGGAAACCATGCAGCAGCAGCACCGGCGGATTTCCCGGCTGCCCGGCTTCCAGCAAATGCACACGCAAGCCATTCACGCCATCAACAAAACGAGATCGGACGCTCTCTGGAAGAACCGCCGGCTCCAATGCCGATATCATTCCGGAATACGTACTTTCATTTCCGTGATACCGTGGATGAAGTTCGAATAAATCCGCTTCGGTTCCTCTACCAAATCGATCCTGGGGAAGCGCTTCATGATTTCTTCCCACAATATGATAAGCTGCATTTCCGCCAGCCGATTGCCGACGCACCGGTGCACCCCGAAGCCGAACGACAAATGATGCCGCGGGCGGACGCGGTCGATGATGAACTCGTTCGGCTCATCAATCGAATCCTCGTCGCGGTTGCCGGAGATGTACCACATCACGACCTTGTCACCCGCCTTGATCTGCTTGCCTCCAAGCTGCGTATCTACAAGCGCGGTGCGCCGCATATGCACGATCGGCGACTGCCAGCGGATAATCTCCGGCACCATGCCGGGGATCAGCGCCGGGTTGTCGCGCAGTTTCTGATACTCGCCCGGGTGCTTGCACAGCGCCCACAATCCGCCACTCATGGAATTGCGGGTGGTGTCGTTGCCGCCGACGATCAGCAACACCAGGTTGCCCAGGAATTCCGCCGGATCGTCGACCAGGTTCTTCGTCGCCTCGCCGTGGGCCAGCATGGAGATCAGGTCGAAGCCGTCCGGTCGCGCGGCGCGTTCATGCCACAGGCCGGTGAAGGTCCGCAGCGCATCGCCCAGGATCTCCAGTCGTTTTTCTTCCGAGTCGACAATGCCGCCGGCGTTCACATCCTGTGTCGCGCAATCGGACCAGTAGGTCAGCTTGCCGCGCTGCTCGATCGGGAAGTCAAACAAAGTCGTCAGCATCAGCGTGGTCAATTCGATAGACACGCGCTGCACCCAGTCGAAGGTCTCGCCCCGTGGCAGGCCGTCCAGCACGTTGCAGACGCGCTCCCGGATGATGCCGGACATGTTGTTCAGATTTGCCGGGGCGACGATCGGGCTGACCACCTTGCGCTGTTCGTCGTGGCGCGGCGGGTCCATCGAGATGAAGCTGGCGCGGCGAAACTCCATCGGCCGGTCGGTGATGGTGATGCCACCCAGTTTCGCGTCTGACGAGTAAATCTCGGGATGGGTTTCAACCGCCATGATGTCCTTGAATTTAGTAACCGACCAAAACGAGCCGTACATTCCGTCGCGGCGGTAATGTACTGGGTCCTCACGGCGCAGTCGTTCGAAGTACGGATGGTAGACGTCGTCCTGGAACAACCGGGGATTGCTGACGTCGATCTGGTCGAGCGGTGTCGCGTAGGCATCGGCAGCGGGATCGAAATGGACTGGTGCGTTCATTGGAAGCCCCTTTGCTTAGTGCTGGCCCTCGGGCATCCGGACGATCAGCCCGTCCAGGGCGTCCGTCACCTGAAGCTGGCACGACAACCTGGAATCCGGCTGGGTGACGGCGGCGAAGCTCAGCATGCTGGCTTCCTGCGACCCCGGTGCCGGCAGGCCGATCCGGTCCAGCCAGGCGGCGTCGATGTAGACATGGCAGGTAGCGCAGGCGCATTCGCCGCCGCAGTCCGCATCGATGCCGGGGACGTTGTTGTCAACCGCACCCTGCATCACGGACCTGCCGACCGGGACCTGGATCGCGTGCTGAGTCCCGTTATGTTCGATATAAGTTATCTTAGGCATTGAACGTTCCCTGTTTGCCGAGCGCTGTCATGTCGCGAGTTCCTGCATCGATACTGACATATCCTCGATTCGCACGCGAGTGAGACGTTTCCGGCGAGCGATGATCCGTCGTCCCCCCATGAACTCGGTCGCGGCGTTGACCGCTTCGACCGCCTGGACCGTGCCGTCGGCGGTCAGATGGAACAGCGCGAATTTGCCCGAAGCCACGTCGCCGCGGACCACGATTTCGGTGGTATCGAACGGCATGCCGGCGATCTGCAGCCGCAGGTCGTACTGGTCGGACCAGAACCACGGTACCTCGGGCGTCGGCGGGGGCTTGCCGCAGATCATCGCGGCGGCCTGTTTGGCCTGTTCCAGCGCGTTCGGCACGCTCTCCAGCCGGCCGATCCGTTCGTACAAGGGCAACGGCCGGCTGGTGCAGTCGCCGATCGCGAAGATCGCCGGGTCATCGGTCCGCGCCGCCAGATCGACAACGATGCCGTTCAGGCACGTCAGTCCGGCATCCCGCGCCAGTTCATCGTTCGCCACCGCACCGACGCCGATCAGGGCCACATCGCACGCGATCAGCCGCCCATCGCCCAGCCGCACCCCGGCGACCCGGCCGCCTGAACCCTCCAGTGCCGCGACCTGGGCATCGACCTCGATCGTCACCCCCCGGGCGCGGTGGAACCCTTGGAAGAAGTCGGACAGGATCGAGCAGGCGACGCGGGCCAGCACACGGTTCTCACGTTCGATGATGGTGACCTCGGCGCCCAGGGCGCGGGCGGAGGCGGCCGCTTCCAGCCCGATATAGCCGCCGCCGATCACCGCCAGCCTGGCTCCCGGGCGCAACGCCGCCTTCAAGCGGTCCGCATCCGCCGCCGACCGCAGTTCAAGCACACCGTCCAGGCCGGCGCCCGGCAGCACCAGCCGGCGTGCCCGCGCGCCCGATGCCAGGATCAGGTAGTCGTAACGAAGAGTCCCACCGTCGGACAGCGTCACGGCCTTCGCCGCCCGATCGATCGCGGTAACCCGCGTCGCCAGCCGCAGGTCGATCGTCGCGTCCGGGTAGAACGCGGCTGGCCGCAGCGCCAGACTCTCCGCTGTCGCCTCGCCCTTCAGCCACGCTTTCGACAGCGGCGGACGTTGGTACGGCGGGATGGGTTCCTCACCGATCAATGTGATCGCCCCCGGCCAGCCGAATTGCCGCAGCATGGCCGCGGCGGACCCACCGGCATGGCCCGCACCGGCGATCACGATATGTCGGCTGTCCTGGTTCACCCGCACACTCCCGCCTTCATTGCATCGGATTGGAGCAGCGGGCGGCGGACTCGGCAAGCGGAGAGATAATCCTGGTTTCCGTGGTAGCGCGAGAAACGTACATCATCCCCGTTTGGCGCTATTAGAAGAAAGAAAATCTTTCTGGTAGTTCTCTATTGTATCTAAATAGAATAATATCCTCTTATCTGCGACACCCGCCGGCAACTTCATCCGACCCGGGCAGGAGATTGGCAGATGATCGACACCGCATGCATCCCATCCCCGGCCAGCCGGATTTCTCGCCGCATGCCCGCGCGTTGTCGGCGTTTCATCGAGAACACACGTCCGCATGCGCGGCTCTGACTTCGGTCCGGAAAGGACCCCTTACCATGCTGCAGACCCACGTCATCGATATCGACGGCGCGTTCGTCGGCGCCGCGGTCCGCCTGGACATCGGTTACCGTTTCATCGCCACCGACATGAAGCTTGACGATCTGGACGGATCGATCTGGCCGAACCTGGCGGACGTTCAGCGTCTGGCTCGCCGCATCTACCTTGGCGAAGCGCCCGGCGCATGAAACTGGGCAGACGTCATCTGCTGGCCGCCACGACTGTATTGGCGTTGCCGGCGATCCGAACCCGCGCGGCCACGGGCAAAACCCTGCGCATGGGCTTCCAGAAGGGTGAGCCTACCCAGATCGCCGCGAAGCAGAACCGGGATCTCGAAAACCTGCTGACCCCGCTGGGCTGGGATGTTCAGTGGATCGAATTCCAGTTCGGGTCGCCGCTGTTGGAGGCAATGCGTGCCGGCAGCGTCGACCTCGGCGCAGTCGGCGACACACCCCCGGTGTTCGCCCAGGCCGCCCATGCCGACCTTCTGTATGTCTCGGCCTTGCGATCCGGTTCGCAGGCGATCCTGCTCCCCGCCGGCTCTGACATCAAAACGCTCGCGGACCTGAAGGGCAAGAAGCTGGCGCTCGGGCGCGGGTCCTCGGCGTTCAACTTTGCCATCAGGGCTTTGACCAAGGCCGGCCTGCGTTATGGGGACGTCGAGATCGTCTATCTCGGCCCGGCCGATGCCGGCGCGGCGTTTCAGCGCGGAGCGATCGATGCCTGGGTGATCTGGGACCCATACTATGCGCTGTTCGAGAACCGGCCCGGCGTGCGCACGTTGGCGAACAATGAAGAAATCGGTGTGCAGAACTCCTTCGTCATGGGCCGGGGCGCGTTCGTCCGAGCCAATCCGGCGTTGACGGCGAAACTGCTCGAAGGGTTCGCCACGACCTGCGCGTGGGTGCGCGGCCATCGCGATCAGGTAACGGATCTGCTGGCCAGCACGACCGGCATGCCGCCGGACCCGGTGCGCCGGATGATCGCCCGCCTGCCCGCCGAACTGCTGCCGATGAGCGGCGAGATCGTCCGCAGCCAGCAACAAATCGCCGACCGCTTCCGGGCGCTCGGTCTCATCCCCGCCGATATCACGGTCGCCGACACGGTTTGGCTGCCGAACGCCTGAAAGGTTCAGTTCCGTGACACAACAACCACTCGATCTGTTCTGGTTCCTGCCGACCAGCGGCGACGGGTCCTATCTTGGTACCGAGTAGGTCCATCGGCAGGCCGACATCTGCTATCTGAGTGAGATCGCCCAGGCCGCCGACCGGTTGGGCTTCGGAGGCGAGCTGCTGCGTACCGGCACCAATTGCCTGGACGGCTGGATGGTCGGGTCGGCGCTGGCGCCGCATAC
>JAQGHW010000245.1 GCA_028291505.1 Rhodopila sp.
GGTGGCGATTGTCGGGCAGCATCTGCGCACCTACACGCAGTTTGCGCCCCGGCAGAAACCCGGCAGCTTCAACCTTGGCGACGCCTTGAAGAAGCTTCAAGACGCGGGGGGAAGCGGAAGCCATTGATCACCGGTCGATCCAGGCTTGATCCCATGGCGGCGGCCTGCACCGGCGAGAATGGCCGGATGCAGCCGCCGGTGGGACCCGCCGCGGGCGATCCCGCGCCGCCGACTTTGGCGGCACTGGCGAAGGTCGCAGGCGACGTGTCCGCCTTCTACGAGCAGCATCCCTATCCGCCCCCGGTGGCGTCGCTTGATCCTCGGAGCGCGGGCAGGGCTGGGCCCGATCGCCGCCGAACGGACTTTCACTTGCTTTGGCCGGCGCGTTCGTTTCGTGACGACTTCAATATCCTGATCGCCGGTTGCGGCACGGCCCAAGCCGCGAAGTATGCACAGCGATGGCCGCGCGCGCGCGTCACCGGTATCGATGTCAGCGCCGCGAGTATTCGCCATTCGGCGGTGCTCAAGCGCCAGCACCGGCTCGAAAATCTCACGCTGCGAGAGTTGTCGGTTGAGCGGACCATCGAGTTGGGGCAGCGCTTCGATCTGATTGTCTGTACTGGTGTGCTACATCATCTGCCGAATCCGGACGCGGGGCTGTCTGCTTTGCGAGAGGCGCTCGAACCGGACGGCGCAGTGCACCTGATGGTCTACGCGCCCTATGGCCGCGCCGGCGTCTATCTGGTGCAGGACTATGCGCGCCGCCTCGGCATCGGAACCTCGCCGCGGGAGATTCGGGACCTGGTGGAATCGTTGTTTGGTTTGCCGCAAGATCATCCGCTTGTTCCATTGCTGCGCAACGCCCCGGATTTCCGCAACGATGCGGCCCTGGCCGACGCGCTTCTGCATCCGATGGACCGGCCGTATTCGGTCCCGCAACTGCTGGACTTTCTGCATCGTGGCGGTCTCTGTTTCAGCCGCTGGCTGCGGCAGGCCGCCTACCTGCCCGATTGCGGGACGCTGGCATCATCTCCGCACGCGGCCAGGCTGAAGAAACTCCCGGCCGAGGAGCAGTATGCAGCCGCCGAGTTGTTCCGCGGCACGATGGTCCGCCACAGCCTTGTCGCGCGCCGCGACGATGCACCTGAAGAGGCCCAGCCGATCCGCTTCGACGGCGACGACTGGTTCGGTTATGTGCCCGTTCGGCTGCCCAACACGGTCAGCGTGCAACAGCGTCTCCCGCTGGGAGCAGCGTGCGTGCTGATCAATCAAACCCACACATATACCGACCTGATCCTTCCGCTTGACGCAGCGGGTAAAGACCTCTTCGACGCAATCGACGGGTCTCGGTCGATCGGTGATATCGCAAACGGAAGCCACGCCCGGGCTTGCGCGCGGACGTTGTTCCCAAAGCTTTGGTTCTACGACCAGATCGTGTTCGACGCGTCATCAAGACGATTGGATTGAAGCATGGGCGATCGGAATAAGCGCCTCGGCAGGAGCATAAAACGACATCGTCGTCCCCGGCCGCAAAGCCGAAACGGCGGCCCCGGAACCATCGCCGCCTCCATGCGGCCTTGGCTTGTGATTGTGCTCGCGGTCTCAGGGTGCGCCTCGCTTTCGATCCGCGACACGAAGCCGCTCCAGGCGTCACAACTAGAGCCGGTGGGTGCCGAACGCATCTCCCACGGCGGCTACAGGTTTGATGCGCTGCCGATTTCATCCGAAACACCTGATCTTATCGTTATCATTTCGATGTCCGGCGGCGGCAAGCGCTCGGCCTCGTTCGGCTATGGCGCTTTGAAAGGGATGCGCGATGTCACGGTACCGACCAGAATGGGCCCGCGTTCGCTGCTCAGTCAGGTCGACGTCATGACCGGCGTTTCGGGAGGCAGCTTCCCGATCAGCTACTACGGCCTCTACCGGGACCAGACGTTCGACAAGTTTGCGACCGACTTTCTGTATGACGACACCAACAGCTACATATTCGGCATCTACCTCCTGCCATGGAATTGGACTTGGCTCGTCGAGCCAGGGATTGGCACGAACGACTTCATGGACCGGGTCTATGATCGGACGATGTTTCACGGCGCAACGTTCGCCGATCTGACCAAACGCGGTCGGCCACTGATTGCAATCGGTGCGACCGACATATCGTTCGGTACGCCGTTTATTTTCACGCAGGAATCCTTCGACCTGATCTGCTCCGACCTGTCGGACGTGCCGATTTCGCGTGCGGTCGCGGCCTCCAACGGCTTTCCTGGCCTGTTCTCCCCCGTTTCGCTCACCAACCATGCCAAGGATTGCGGCGGCCGCAAGCCGGGCTGGCTGCGGCGCATCAGTCCGACCGAAAGAGCAAACGAATTGTCGCGCACCGGCGTCGAAGCACTCAGGGCGGAACGGTATCTTGATGCGGATAAAACGCGCTACCTGCATCTTTCGGATGGGGGCGTGTCCGACAATCTGGCGATGCGCAGCGGGGGCGCCGTGCTGCAGACCGCCACTGCAACGGACGTGCAATCTCGAGGCATTCTTGGCGTTCGTCGTCTGCTTGCCATCAGCATCGACGGCCAGGGCGCGCAAGACGCTTCCGTTGCCCAACGCAAGGAGGTTGGTGGTATTTTTGCAATGCTGGGATTGGTCAGCGGGGCGCAGATCGACAGCTATAACTTTGAAACGCTCAACACCATCAGCCAGCAGATCAAGGATTTCGCGACACGATTGAGCGCGGCCCGCTGTGCGCAAGCGGCGGTCATCAACGGCGCGCACTGCGATGACGTTCAGGCCGAGTTGCTGCACATTTCACTTTTGGGACTGCCGGATAGTCCGGAAAAAGCCAGGCTGCTGGCGATCCCAACAGGACTCACCCTTGCGCATGATGACGTCGACCTGCTGGCGCAGGCTGGCCAGGACGCGGTTACGGGCAATGCATCGCTGCAAGCTTTTCTCGCTGCCTACCCTCCGGCTTCGCTGTCGGCGGCACCATCCAAACGGCTCAGGTCTTCAGTTGCAGAGGTTTCTGACAGACCGTCGATTTCCCGACTTGACCGATCAGGAGCTTTCCCATGAGCCTGACCCGACGAAACGTCTTTGGCGCCCTGGCGGTTTTGGCAGCGACGGCTTCTGATCTTGCCGCTGCGCCTGGCTCCGGCCCCAAGCTCGACCGCGCGGCGAGAGCGGCGTTACGAAAGCTCATGTCTGAGCTCGACTTTGGCCATTCACACGGCATAGCAAGCCAAGCGGCGTAGGACCTCGGCCTCGGATGATTTCCTGTGATTGTCTCTGCGCAGAAGGGCCTCAAACGAATGGCCAGGATCCCCCTTCAGGCTCCGCCAAAGCTTATGCCAGAGTCGCATAGCGCGACTGCCCCGCACGGTGCCTTCTATTGGCCGTGGTGAAGATTTTCCTCAACGGCTGTCAGGCTGCGAACAAGGGACCCCGCCATTGCACGCGCTGTTTGTAACGTCTGAACATGACCGATAACGCACCCAAGCCAGTCGGGCGGGCGGCAGCCCGGAAGGGCCGGCGGTTTCCGATCATCTGGACGATACCGGTCGTCGCACTCGCGATCGGCGCCTGGCTGGCCTGGGATACGATGCGCAAAAGAGGCCCGACGATCGTCATTTCATTTGAGGACGCCGAGGGGCTGCAGGTCGGACAATCGCAGCTTAAGTTCAAGGACATCACCCTCGGCACGGTTAAAAGCCTCAATTTCGCCGAGGACCGCCGAAAGGTAATAATTTCGATCACGACGACTGCTCAGGCGGAACCGTTCCTGACCAGGGGGACGGAGTTCTGGGTCGTTAAACCACGTTTGTTTGCTGGAAGTATTTCGGGCTTCAGCACGCTCCTGTCCGGTGCGTATATCGGGATGCTGCCCGGACCGGCAACCGAGCCGGCGGAACGCACCTACATCGGCCGCGAGGAGCCGCCTGTGCTTGATGCCGATGTGCCCGGTCGCACCTTCCTGCTCAAGACCGACGCGATTGGATCCGTCAGTCTCGGCTCGCCGGTGTTCTACCGTGGTCTGTCGGTGGGGGAGGTGCTGGGTTGGGACATCGGCGACCTGGCGAAGAGCGTGACGATTCATGCCTTTGTCCGCTCGC
>JAQGHW010000262.1 GCA_028291505.1 Rhodopila sp.
CCGGAAAACCACCCGCCCAAAAACCACCCGCCGGCCGCCGCCACATCCGCGCCGGCCCCGGCCACCCCCGCCACGGCCAAGCAGCAGAACAGCCTCCATTGGGCCAACGCGATGAGAACAGCCGCTACCAGGCTGCGGGCAAAGACCCCCCACGTCCCCCCGGCCCAGCAAAAGACCAACATGTTGTGGGTCGACGTCCTGACCGGCGTGGCCAGCGACCTCACCCGGGGGCAGCCCCCAGCCGCCACCAAAACCGCCTCGATGCGCACCACCCTGATGGCCAGCGGCGCCACGTTTCCGGCCCATATCGTCAGTCCAGCCAAACCCTAGTACCCGATCGCAGAGAAGCGTGAGTCGCAACGCGACCACGATTTGCCGCGTGAATCGGCGACTTCAAACCAAAACCGACGTATCGCGCTCCTATGATGCGCGATACTAGGACACCAACAGCGCCCCAACCCTGACGCCGTCGGAAAAGCCCCGGCCTAAAGCAGATCCAGCCCCACCTTCCGCTTCGGCGGCCGGTGCACAGCGTCGATCGCCGCCAGATCTTCCACCGTCAGCGCAAGTTCCGCCGCCGCGGCATTCTCCCGCACATGCGCCGCATCCGCCGCCTTCGGAATAGAAATGACTGTTCCGCTCCGCATCCCCCACGCGATCGCGACCGAGGCAGGCGTCGCATCAAGCCGCTCGGCCACCGCCTGCAACGCCGAGGACCCCAGCAACCGCCGCACGTGATGCCCCAAAGGCGAATACGCCATCACCGGAATCCTGTGATCAGCACACCAAGGCAGCAAATCGAACTCGATCCCGCGGCTGTCCGGATGATACAACACCTGATTGGCCGCGCACCCCGCCCCACCCGGCACGCCCAGCAGTTCCTGCATATCGCCAGTGTCAAGATTCGACACGCCCCAATACCGAATCTTCCCCGCCGCCTTCAAAGCCTCGAACGCCGCGACCGTTTCGGCCAAAGGATGACCCCCGCGCCAGTGCAGCAAATAAAGATCGATCCGATCCGTCTTCAACCGCTTCAAACTACGCTCGCAAGCCGCCGGCACCCCGGACCTGGACGCATTCTGCGGCAACACCTTGCTGACAATGAACAACCGGTCCCGGATTCCCGCGGCAGCCTGGGCGACAACCTCCTCCGCCCCGCCGGAGGCGTACATCTCGGCCGTATCGATCAGCGTCATCCCCAGATCGATGCCCACCCGCAACGCCGCCACTTCACGCGCCGCGTCACCGCGCCGCTCGCCCATATACCAGGTCCCCTGCCCCAGCGCCGGAACCGTCTCGCCGCCAGGCAAAATCACCGTTCGCATCAGCTCGCCATCCCCTCCGCCACCCGCATCACCCGCAGAAAGTTACCCCCCCACAGTTTTTCAAGCGCACCCCGGTCGTACCCCCGCTTCACCAGTTCGACCGTGATGTTCGGGCTCTGGCTGGCGTCGTGCCAGTCGGAGAAGCCGCCGCCGCCATCAAAATCCGAGGATATCCCGACATGATCGATCCCGATCCGCTTCACCGCATAGTCGACGTGGTCGGCGAAATCGGCAACCGTCACCTCGTCCGGCTTGGCGTTCGGCTTCAGGAACGCCGCCACCGCCGTGATCTGAATAACCCCCCGCACATCCCGGATCACGTCCAGCTGCCAGTCCGTCATGTTGCGGGAATGATCGCACAACGCACTGACGCAGGAATGGGTGGAAACGATCGGCGACCGCGACGCCTCCGCCGCCTGCGCCATCGTGTCGCGCGAGGTATGCGCCACGTCCACCAGCATGCCGACCTTGTTCATCGCCACAACCGCCGCCCGCCCCAACACCGACAGCCCGCCATGTTCGGACTCCCGATCGCCCAGGTCGCGGCGCGGATTGCAGGAATCCGCCAGGCCGTTGTGACCGTTATGCGTCAGGGTCATATAGATCGCCCCGCGCCGGCGGAACTCGGCGATGCGCGACAGGTCGGCACCCACCGCGAAGCCATTCTCGACGCACGGCACGATCGCCAGAAAACCGTCCCGCTTCGCCGCCACGATCGCATCCGCCCGGCTGGTGACCCGCAGCGGAATCCCGGAAGGCGTGTGCGCCATGCGATTGATCTGGTCCAGCATCGCCAGGGCTCGGCCATAAGCGGCATCCTCGGACGCCGGGGTCCGGCCAGTCTGCGGCACATAGGCCACAAAACATGCCGCACTCAGCCCGCCGCGAACCATCTTTGGCAAATCCACCCGCCGAGGGCCATCTTGGTAGGGGTCCGGACCGGTCGGCCAAGGGATATCTATGTGGGTGTCCAACGTCACAATGGTTCGATGGACCGAAAGGGCGTCTGGCTGAATGGCATCGTTCATCGCGACACGCTTACAGATAACCGCGCGTCAAGGAAGAGGCTCGGTGGCATAAAATGAGGGGCATCGTCGTCCTCGCGGGGTGGTTGATGGTGTTCGCCGGCAGTTGCCGGGCCGCGACGCAGGAGCAAATCGGCAGTTGGGTACTCATCTGTCCCACGTCACCACCACCCGCCGAACCGTGTCTGTTGCGCCTCGAAAAGCCTTTCCTCGATAAGGCCGGCGTGACCGGTGAGCTTGAGGTCCTGGCCGACGGCAAGTTCCTGGTGCCCGTCATCGCGCTGCGCGGCCTGTCCAGCGAACTGCTGATGGCCACCGCATTGGCCGGCAAAACCGAGGCCTCGATGCAGTTTGGCAGCGGCCCGCGTGAAGCCCTGGACTGCGCGCCGAGCATCGCTGCGTATATTTGCTCGCCGGGGGACGATGCGGCGCGCAGGTTGGCGGCTGCGCTGCCGGCCGCGAGGTCGGTAACGGTGCGGGTGTCGGTCACGGTGACTGGATTGAAGCCCATGCCCATCCAGGAGAAAACCCTCGACCTGTCCGGCACCAACCAGGCGCTGGTCAGGCTGCGAAACGCCGGCCCGTCGCGGATCCCTGGTCCGATCACGGCAGTGGCGTCGCAGTCACCCGGCGCATTGATGGGGATGGCGGACAAGGCGTTGAAGGCGGCCGGGTATCCCAACGGCCTGGCCGACCTGCAGGCGCTGCTCGCAAAGTACCGGGGAAAGTAAGAGCTTTGCATTCAGTGGCCGTTACGTTTTCTCGCAACATTCTTGCGAAGCAGGAATTCGCGGCCGATCTTCACCATCGGGACGCCGTCGTATTCGACGATGTCGGCGGTCGCGTAGGTCTCGTGCCACGAATCCGGAATGAAACTGCCGGTGCCGACGACGTCGATTGGCGCCCGTGCATCGGCCATCACCCGGCATTTTTCCACCCCGAAGCCCGAGGACGCAACGATCCGCACCTTGTCGTAGCCGGCTTGATCCAGTGCCTCCCGCGTGCGCCAGATCGCCGCGGCCGAGACCCCGGTTCCGACCAATGCGCGCAATTCCGAATCGCTGCGGTAACGGCGTATCGCACCTGGCGCGTACCGTTCAAGCACGGCATAGCTTTCCGCCGGGTCCAGCCCCTCCAGGAAACGTCCGCCGTGGGTGTCCAGGCGGAACGACAACTCACCCGCCGCGGCGACCTGCGGAAACCGGGCGCACACCGCCAGCGCGTCGGTTATTTCTTTACCAAAATAGTCTACCAACACGGTCATCGGTTCGTCAGGGTACGTTTCCCGGAACATCTCGGCCGCTCGGACGGTCGAGCCGGCATAGCCGATCAGGGAATGCGGCATGGTGCCGAAGCCCTTCGACGTGCCGAACCAGTGCGCGGTGGCGTCGTTGGCGCCGCCGATGAAGCCTTTGGCACCTTCGCGCCTGGCCGCCTCGCTGCCGACGGACGCAGCGTAGGACATCATGTCCTGCATTTCGGCACCGGCGCAGTGACGGGCCTCCATCGCCAGGAAGGCGACCTTCGGCAACGACAGCGCCATCTGGTAGGCGTTGTGCGCGGCGACGCAGGCGGGCCCGATCTTCTGCAACAAGATGGTTTCGAGGTCCGACAGATGCTCCAGGCTGCCGGTCAGGTAGACGATCGGTTCGCCGGCCCCGACCCAGTCGCCTTCCTGGTAGATCAGATCGACCTCAACCGCGGTTTCCCGCAGGTCCTCCACCGTCTTCAGCCAGTCCAGCATCAGTCGTGGCGCGCAGATGACTGGACGGCGCAAGAACAGTGCGTAAGTGACTCGTTTGTCGCCAAACCGAGCGACGATTTGCTTGGTGCGATTGAAGTAGCTGTCGGTCCTGGCGGTGATATCGGCTGCCAGACGTTGGCGCTTGTCCACGGTGTCTGCTCACTGTGCGGCGACGGCTGGCGCGGCCGGCAGCCGGCGGGTCTTCAGTTCCGCGGCCACCAGGAACGCCAGTTCCAGCGACTGTTCGGCGTTCAGCCTGGGGTCGCAGAAGGTTTCGTAGCGGTCGCCGAGATCGGCTTCGGACAGTCGATGCGCCCCGCCGGTGCATTCGGTAACGTCCTGGCCGGTCATTTCGACATGGACACCGCCGGCCCAGGTGCCCTCAGCGGCGTGGATGTCGAAGAAGCCGCGGACTTCCTGCAGGATGGAATCGAAGTTGCGTGTCTTGACCTTCGACGACGTGCTGATGGTGTTGCCGTGCATTGGATCGGACAGCCAAACGACTTTGTGGCCGGAACGCTCCACCGCGCGCACCAGCGGTGGCAACTTCGTTGCGACCTTGTCGGCACCCATGCGGCTGATCAGAGTGATCCGGCCGGGTTCGTTCCGCGGGTTCAGGATGTCCAGCAGACGCAACAGGTCGTCCGGATCCTGGGTGGGACCGATCTTCATGCCCAGCGGGTTTTGCAGCCCGCGCAGAAATTCTACGTGGGCTCCATCGGCCTGGCGCGTCCGGTCGCCGACCCACAGGAAGTGGGCGGAGCAGCCGTACCAGTCGCCGCTGGTGGAATCGACGCGGGCGAGCGCCTGTTCATAGGGCAGCAGCAATGCTTCGTGGCTGATGTAGAAGTCGGTTTCGCGCAGGTCTCGGGTGGTGGCGCTGGTCATGCCGCAGGCGGCCATGAACGACAATGTCTCATCGATGCGCGATGCCAGGTCCTGGTATCGTTCCGCCAGCGGCGAACGCTCCACGAAGCCGAGGTTCCAGCGGTGGACTTCGTGCAGGTCGGCGTACCCGCCGGAGGAGAATGCGCGCAACAGGTTCAGCGTGCTGGCGGACTGGAAATAGCCGAATTCCATCCGAGCCGGGTCGGGGATGCGGGAGGCTTCGGAGAATTCGGGGCCGTTGATGATGTCGCCGCGGTAGCTGGGCAGGGTCACGCCACCCTGGGTTTCGGTGTCGGACGATCGCGGTTTGGCGAATTGCCCGGCCATGCGGCCGATTTTCACCACCGGCAGGGAGGCGCCGAAGGTCAGCACCACGGCCATCTGCAGCAGCACGCGGAAGGTGTCGCGGATGATGTTGGCGGTGAAGTCAGAGAAACTTTCGGCGCAGTCCCCACCTTGCAGCACGAAGGCTTTGCCCTCGGCGGCGAGTGCGAGGTGGGCTTTCAGGCGGCGTGCCTCGCCGGCAAACACCAGCGGGGGATATTTGCCGAGGCGGGCTTCCATGTCCGCGAGTTTCGCCAGGTCCGGGTAGGTGGGGACCTGGCGGATGGGGCAGTCGCGCCAGGAATCAGGGTTCCACGGATGTTGCGATGCAGCACGGGGGGTTGCGGCTCGGGTGGGCGTTGTTGTGGGCATAAGCGGTCTCCTCGCACGCTGTTATGTCGCGAAACGGCTGATATGGCTACTGCTGGTGGATTGCGAGGGGTGCCGCGGGTTGATTGCGGCTGGCTTTGGCGGTCTTGCCAGTCCCGGGGCGTAGCCTTGAGCGTGGGGACAGTACCGGTTATGAGGCAACTCGGAATAGAAGCCGCCCCACGACGGGCAGCCGGCCCGGGAGGCAGCGGAAACCAGGTGGACCTTGAGGTTCTTATCGAGAACGTGTTGAACGCGCTGGCCGCGGGCATCACGATCGGCTGCATCTACGGATTGATGTGCATCGGCCTTGGGCTGATTTTCGGCATCATGCGGATCGTCAACTTTGCCCAGGGCGAGTTGTTGATGCTGGGCATGTTCTCCAGTCTTTATCTGGTCACCGGCGGCGGGGTGCTGGCGTTTCTGGGACCGTATATCGGGCCGTTCGTGGGTGCGCTGCTGGCTGGCCCGATCGTCTTTGCAGGGGGCGCGCTGCTGCATAAGTTCCTGATCGCACGGGTGTCGGGACTGCGGACCAGCGGGTCGCTGGACGAAGGTCATTTCGGTCAGTTGATCGTCACCCTGGGCATTTCGCTGATCCTGCAGAATGGCGGATTGATCCTGTTCGGGTCGACCCCGATGACGGTTCGCACGCCGCTGGCGTCCAGCGCGATCGAGGTTGGGCCGATCTACGGCGACGCCACGGTGTTCCTGAACAAGGCGCGCCTGATCGCCTGCGCGGTGGCGATCATCACCGCGATCGCGCTATATCTGGTGCTGGAGTTCACCCGGCTGGGCAAGGCGTTGCGGGCAGCGGCCGACAACCCGACAGCGGCAACTTACATGGGTATCGATACCGACAAGGCGTACCGTATCGCGTTCGGTCTGGGCAGCGGAATCACCGCGATCGCCGGGGGTTTGATGGCGACCTACTTGTCGTTCGGCCCGTTCATTGGCCTGGACTACGTCATCATCATGTATTCGGGCGTGGTTCTGGGCGGCATGGGCAGTATCCTCGGGGCGTTCTGGGGCGGGCTTACGGTTGGCTTCGTGCAGCAATGTTCGGCGCTGGTGCTGCCGCCGCAATTGCAGAACGCGGCGATTTTCGTTGTCTTCCTGATGATCGTCCTGCTGCGCCCGCAAGGCCTGTTCGGCCGTTCGGCGGAGCGCGCCTGATGCGATATGGTTCGGCGCCCCGGCTGAAACGCGATTTGCTCACGTTGGCGGTCGTATCGGTCGCGTATCTCAGCCTGTCGATGTTCGTTCGCAATAGCTACTATCAGTTGATCATGACCTTGGTGCCGGTCTGGGCGACGTTCGGCGTGTCGTGGAACATCCTGTCCGGCTATGGCGGGCAGTTGTCGTTCGGTCATGCTTCGTTCTTCGGAATCGGCGCCTACGTGGTGACATTGGCGCTGGTATACTGGAACCTGACCCCCTGGCTGGGGATTCCGCTTGGGATGATTGTCGCCGGGTTTGCCGCGGTCCTGATCGGACTGCCGACGTTCCGATTGCGCGGGCATTATTTTGCGTTGTCGATGCTGGCCTATCCGCTGGCGATTCTGTACTTTCTGCAGTATCTGGGCTTTCAGGAGATGTCGCTGCCGATGCACCGGGAACATCCGGCGGCGTTCCTGGAATTCACCAATCCGCACTATTACACGCTGGTCGCGGTTGGGCTGCTGATCCTGGCCGTGTTTGTCTGCATGCTGGTGGAGAACTCGCGTTTCGGTCTGGCTCTGCTGGCGATCCGGCAGAATGAACTGGCGGCCGAGGCGGCGGGGATGAACACGCGG
>JAQGHW010000263.1 GCA_028291505.1 Rhodopila sp.
CCACGTTGACATGCGCGATGCGCACGCGGTGGTTCTGCGTCACCTCATACCTGGGGCGCACCACGTGCCGTCCGGTGCGAATTTCGACCTGCGCGGGCCAGCGCAGACCCGGCAGGAAGTCGGCGACGTCCAGCGCGACGGTGGCGAAGGGGCCGACCGCCCGGTTCAGCGCAACCGGTTCCTCGGCGCCCATGCGGTCCAGCGCGACGGTGCCGGCCGGGATCGGCATGGCGTGGCTGTTCTGCAGCCACAGCACGACCGTCTCGTCCGGCCGAGGCGCGGGCAGTCCGGCGAAACGGTCCGATGGCCAGGCATTCGCGTCATGGGTGCATGACAGCGATGCGCCATTGTCCGACGCATAGGTGTCCAGCGCGTATTTCACCACGTCGTGGCCGGCCACCCCGATCGCGTGGATGAACAACTGGCCAGTGAACGGAGCCAGCCCGAAACGCTGCCGCACCTGCCGGCTGTCGATGGCAAAGCCGCCGGGCCCCGCGGGAAGGGTTTGTTCCCAGGTCGCCAGGATCGCCCCGTCGGTGTCGAACAGCCGCAGCCAGAGGCGCACTTCGGCGGCGCCATAGTTCGCCCAGTAATTGGCCGACACCAGTCGAGTGGACAGCCCGTCGGCGTCGCGGAAGAAGGCGAAATTCGTCGCGAAGTTCAGTTTGTCCAGGTAGCGCCCGAGCACGGTCAGCAGGGCGTCCGGCATGCGCGCATCGTCCAACGTCAACACCGTCGCACCGACAGGCAGCATGCCGGCGACACGCGCGACGGTCTTCGCGGCGTCGAACCCGGCGATCAGCACCGTGCGGGCGCCACTGGCCCCGATGCCGGTCAACGGGCACGCTGTCAGACCTCCGCGGGACTGGCCCACGGCACTGACATCGTGCACGAACAGGCTGTCGACTGACGTGGGATACATCGCCAGGAGCGCATCTGCGATGCCGTCGGAATCGTACACTGCGACCGGGCCCTGCAACCGAGCGTACAGCCGGCCGATCGCCTCCGCCGCCAACGGGTGAGCCAGCGCCTTGTAGATGACATTGCCACCGGCGCGGGCGTCAAAGGTCTGAATTCGCAGCATATCTATCCCTAGAGCATGATCACGTTGAGCGGAACGTTCAGAGCGTGTGAATCATGCGATCAAACAAAGAGTTAGAGCATTTTCAGGCTGTACAGTCAGCCTGAAAATGCTCTAGATGCCCAGCCGACGGCGCATCTCGGCCGCGGCCGCCAGCGTATCATTCATCGGCGCCACCGGCCACGTCTCGAAGCGGCCCCTGAACGGGCGGACACGGTCCTCGTTCAGCAACGGCTGCAAAAACAGCTCCTGTTTCCGCCACGACCCGGGCAGCGGCGCGAACATGACAGGCGCGGTCGTCGCCGCCGCCTCGGAGATCATCGACACGCTGTCCAGGGTGACGACGATCAGGTCGGCCAGTGCCAGCATCCCGAAATAGGGGTTCTCGCCGCTGAAATCCCACACCCAGCCGCCCACCGGCGCCAGGGCGGTGCGGATCAGGTCGGTGACGGCCGGATCGGTGCGGCGCGACGGCGTGACCACAACGCCCACCTTGTCGCGCTGCGCCATCGTCGCGAGATCGGCCGCCAGCCTGGCACCGGCATCACGGTCCAGGCGGTACCGCCCGTTGCTGCCACCCAGCAGGACCGCGACCAGCGGACGCCGGTAGGGCGCCAGACGGTCGCGCCACACATCCGCCTCGGCGGCCAGCCGCACCGGCGTGACACGATGCAGCGCGGTGCGGATGACGAACACGTTCGGCCCGGTCAGTTCATCGTGGTGGTTGGCGATGATCAGGTCGAATCGGTTGATATCCATGCGCGGGTTCTGCACCTGGACCACGCGCATGGATTGCCGGCGTAGCGCCGCGAGCACCGCGCCCGCCATCCCGCCGCACCCAATGGCGAGCGACGGCAGCGGAGCCCGCACCGCGTCGGCCACCGCGGACAGCGGATTGGGCCAGAGTTTCGCGGCGATCCATTTCCACGGCGCGGCAGGCTTCAACTCCCGCATCTCGGGTGACAGGCCAGCGGCCTCCGCCAGGCCCAGCGCCTGCGCACGCAGGCCGGCCAGGCCCTCGCTGATGACCCACGGAGCGGCAACGTCAGACATAAGGCGGCTTTTCGGCGCACTGTCATCAAACGTCAATGCGTTTAGGCGAGGGCATCGCCCGGTTGCAGAGGCTCAAACACTCGAGATTTTTGAAAGCGTTTTAAATCAACCATGTAGGCTTAGACGCCCGTGGCCGGGAGGCCGCGTGCAGCCGACCCGACCTCGCTGTCGGTCGGTTGATCGCGACACTCCAGCCCTCAACGGGACAAAATCGTGGCCGACATTCCCCAAAGCACCTGTTTTCGGGAATGTCTGCGGGCGTCACCCGCCGAAAACCGCATCTTGCGACCCTTTGTCGAACCTGCGCCGACCATCCTTTTCGGGAAAGTCGACCGAAATGGATACCGCGCGGCTGACGATTACAGCACGCGGCACCAAGCTGGCGACCGTAAGTCCTTGAATTCATATTGTTTCAAAAATCTCGAGGATTTGAGCCCGAAACTCCAGGCCCGCCCGGTCATGACGTCGGCAGCAACCAGTTTCACTCGTGGTGGCGAAGACTGCGCCGCGCGATCAAGGGTTGCCCTGAATGCCAACCCTGCTTAGTGGGCGCGCAAGCAATCCCTCAGGATACTCTTTCCCATGCCTAAGCATCGCGCACTCCGGCTTCTGCCAGACGGTGAGGTCGCGTTGGTCGAGCGCGGTATGTCCCCAGCCCAGGGTCCGATGTCGTGGGACTGTGGGCGTGCGGGCAAGCAGTCACCATGCCGCGCTCTCCACGCTCAACAAGCATCTCCGTTCGCCACCGTCACGCCGGATCGGTGCGAGGGTGCACGCACGCCATGTAGCGTGC
>JAQGHW010000276.1 GCA_028291505.1 Rhodopila sp.
ACGAGCGCTGCGAAAGTCCGGTCGAGTTGCGATCCTTGAAACTTCGCCATATGGTGAAGTATGGAGACGGACGGCGGTTCTGTCAAGAACGAAAGCCTGGGAGCCAGTGCCGAGAGCAGCCGCCCCAGGTCCCTAAGACCGACCCTCCGCAGATCCACAAGGATTGCTGGAAGGCCGTCAGCTTCGCGGTTGGCTAGATTGTATTGGTGCGATCACGCCTAGACAGTCACGCTGAATGAACGACCGCTTCCCGACTACTTGACCAAAGCTCCGGAACGACGGACATGGGCGCGAAGCGGACCTCAAGCCTTGTCGTGCCCGCGCTGCACAGGCGTGGACTGGTGTGCCCAAATTACGAGCACACCCTGCTGCGGGATACATTGCGCGCTTTCTGCGCAGGTCACTCTCGGGGCAATCGGGTGAAGGGAAGTAAGGCGAGGGCTCCGCCCGGGATCCGCCCCAGGCGAGTCTGGGTGGAAACCCAGCACTTGCTTCTCTTCACCCGAACGCCCTGAGGTTACTCCTCCGCCAGGTTCTCCCGCAGCGTTCTGCCGCGATACTCCGTCCTGAACCTTCCGCGCCGCTGCAACTCCGGCACCAGCAGCTCGGTGATGCCGATCAGGTCGGCCGGCATCTCCACCGTGTGCCCCAGCATGAATCCGCCGCGGCTGCCGGTCGCCTCGAACTTCTCCTCGAGAATATCCGCCAGCTGCTGCGCGTCCCCCGCGATCGTCTGCTCATAGCCCGTGGCGTTGCGACGTCCGTGCTCGAAGAACTCCGCGGGCGTCATCTCGGCACTCTCACCGAAGCTGTGGATCAGCTCATGCACGAAGCCCACCGGCGAGGCCTGCGTCGCAATGATCTCCTCGTTCAACGCCTTCAACGAGAACCGGTTCGGCAACCGCGAGAAATCATAGCCGCAGTTGTGCGACAGATAGGCCCCCACCGCCTCCAGCGGCACCAGGGTCAGCAGCTTCTCGCGGCGCGCCAGCGCCTCCGCCTCGGTCTTGCCTATCGTGATCGGTGTCTGCCACAGAATGCCGACCTTGGACGGATCACGCCCGATCGCCGTGAGCACTTCGTCGAATGCGTGGCGCTGCTGCACCTGCAGGTCGAGCGCCTTATCAGCGGCAAACGCATGATCCACCACCTTGGCCGCCGCCCTGATGCCGCGCGGCGAGCCGCCGGCCTGCACGATCACCGGCTTGCCCTGCGGTGAGGGCGGCGTGTTGAGCGGCCCCTTCACCTTGAAGAAACGCCCGTTGTGATCGACGTCGTGGATCTTCGACGGCACGCCCACCCGTCCGGACGCCCGATCCCACACCATCGCGTCCGCCTCAACGCTCGCCCAGAGCTGGTTGCAGACATCAATGAACTCCTCCATTCGCTCATACCGGCTGGCATGCTCCATCAGCCCCTCAAAGCCGAAATTCTCAGCGTCCGACTGGCGTGTGGAGGCCACCAGGTTCATCGCGATGCGCCCGTTGGTGACATGATCCAGCGAATTCAACAACCGCGCCGTGTAATACGGATGCATGAAGGTCGAAGAATATGTCAGCCCGTAGCCGATATGCTTCGTTACGCGCGACATCGCCACGAAGATCGGGTTGAGGTCCTGCCTTGGCCAGTTGATGCCCCATTCCACCGCCGCATCCCGCTCGCCGCGCCAGGTCACCGGAACGCCGGTGCCATCGCCCGAAAAGATGAAATCAAGCAGCCCGCGCTCGGCGATCCGCGCCAGCTCCTCATAGGTTCCGACGTCGGGAAAACTGGCATGCTCCCACGCGCCAGGCATCCGCCAGCGGCCGCCCATGTGGCTGTAGGACAGGTCAAGACCCAGATGCATCTTTGCTTTTGCCATGTCATTTCTCCGCCAGGGACGCGCCCAAGGCTCCATCATCGTTGGCAAGATAGCTGGCAAGATCGATGCCATCGTCCTGCTTGCCGAACATTGGGCGGTGCAGGACGATAGCGCGATGCGCAGGAACGAGCCGACATGACACGCAAGATGCACCTGGTCGCCTATCTCAAGACCGGCCCGACGGGCCCTGCATGTCGGCGGCTGGCGGCACCCGGAGGCGACGCCAGAGGTGGCCGGGGAAATCTGCACCGGGCGATAAGTGGAAAATCTGCCTGAACGCGGCGAGGATACTGCGTATCAGGAGAGCACATGACGAAGCGAACCCGCGGGAATCACGGCCCGGCTTTCAAGGCGAAAGTGGCCCTGGCCGCGATCAAGGGTGAGAAGACGCTGGCCGGGCTGGCGCAGTTGCACGACGTTCATCCGAACCAGATTACCGCGTGGAAGGCGCAGCTTCTTGAGGCAGCCGCGGGGATCTTCGGCTCTGGTTCGACGGGCAAGGAAACTGCCCCAGTGGTGGACCTGAAAGCGCTCCATGCGAAGATCGGCGAACTAATGGTGGAGAACGATTTTTTAGCCGGTGCGCTCGGCAAGGCCGGCCTGCTGAGCGCAAAGCGATGATCGGCCGGTGCCATGAACTGCCGCTGGCGCGGCAGGCGGCGGTGCTGGGGATCAGCCGTGGCAGTCTCTATGGCGCGCCCCGAGCGGTATCCGCCGCCGATCTGGCGATCATGCGACGGATCGACGAACTGCACCTCGATTACCCGTTCGCGGGCAGCCTTATGCGACGCGATCTGTTGCGCGGGGAGGACATCGCGATTGGGCGAGACCGCGTTACGACGATGATGAGACGAATGGGCATCGAGGCCCTATATCGCCGGCCGAATACGTCCAAACCGGTAGATGGGCACAAGATCTATCCGTATTTATTGCGGGGTCTGGCAGTCGGTCGACCCAATCAGGTCTGGGCGAGGCTGGCCAAGGTTCCAGTGGCGAAGCCGTTGGAATAGCCAGACGAGGGAATGGATATTACGTACATCCCAATGGCACGTGGCTTCGTCTATCTGGCCGCGGTGGTGACGGTAGTGGCCGGCCGCGAGAGCGACATGTATCCGGCATGGGCGAGCGTGTCGCGGCTTGGCTTTCATCTGCTTAGGGTCAGAGCCTAAACAATCGCTTCAATCGTCAGGCGTTCGGGGTGTGGGCGTATAGCTCCACTCCCGTGGAAGTCAGCAGGCTCGACGTTCAGCTTGGCCATCTCGACGTCGGACACCGTGATGCCTTTGTCGTGGGCGTTGCGGTCAAGCCGACACTGTACGGTAAGGCCTTTGCTGGTCTTGCTCGCAGAGATCAGTTGGACAATGACCTCATGGGTCAGCAGAGGCTTGCCACGTCAATTCTGCGCTATGAAGGCAAACAGGCGATGCTCGATGCGGTTCCACTTGCTGGTACCGGGCGGAAGATGCCCGAGTGAAGCGATTGTAGACGGTTGTGTGCGGGCCATACCCCTCTGTGCCAATGAAGATGAGACAAACCACCCGGTGAAGTTTAGGCTCCGGGCTACGTAGGAGAACGTCTCGTGGTCATGCCGAATCAGTCCGTCGGAACCCAGACTGCCGTGGGTGTCGGCACAGAAGGCGGCCGAAGGCCGACGGTCGTGCCGGCACCCACGGCAACCAATCCTGAAATTTCCGACCGGCCGAGCCGACGCACGTTCACCGCA
>JAQGHW010000283.1 GCA_028291505.1 Rhodopila sp.
GCGGCTTGCGCCCATCCGCTGAAGAGGTAGCCGACGTCCGTATCTTCGGAACTGAGATAGGCCGCGGCAGCCTCCACCACGGCCCGATCAACGTCGTCCCGGAGCGCAACTTCCTTTCCATGATCGAGGATCAGCCTGTGCACCTCTGCCACCTAACCCCCTGACGTTGATACCCATCCATTCGTCAAGCAAATCTGCCTTCTATCTCCCTCGCTGTCCTGCTGATCTTTGTCGGGATTGCAATAAGCTATTAGAGTTAGCTAGTAGTATGTCCGGTAAAGATCAGTGGATAAAAATGCCAATCGACTGATTATAAAACATAGATCCTTCCCGGGTTGCCCGAAAAAGATCAGCGGACAACCCGGAAAAAATCAGGGTTTCCCGATAAAGATCAGTCGTAGCCCGGCCCAGCGACTCGGTACCGATTCCCGACAAAGATCAGCCCGGGCGATCGCGACTCGAAGCCCGACAAAGATCATGTTGGCATTGCATATAGATCCATTGCTTACGTATTGCCGTCACAGCCAGGGTCGCTTCGATTCGTGGGCACTGAAGGGGTGGGTTGAGGATACGTGTAAAAAGTGGTCAAAGGGCATCGTCAGACAGAAACTCAGATTATAACAACAGCTTACTGTTATGATCCTGTGACCTCCGTAGGCTCGGCATCAGCCTCGGCGCCGACAGTACGCCATGCTGTCTCCACGATTCTTCGGCCATATCCGGGAACGCATTTTGCAGGCGCATCTGCATCGCGAACTGAACCGGGTTACACGCTCGGATTAGATGGCGGCAAGGGTGGGCAGGGACCTCCGCTTTCGCGTAGTCGTGCGCGGGCAGGGCGCCATACCACTCGGCGGCCGAACGCGATTTAGCCGTTGAGGAAGGGGATTTGGCACTCGGTTCCCTTGGGGCCGGTCGGGGGAACGGCGCCATCGATGCCGGAGCTCAGCGCACCGCGCTGCGGGTCGCCCGACCATGTCTCCGACAAGCGTTGTTAGCGGGCATACAGAGGCCCGAGAACGCTACCACGCCTGGGCCGGGCTTTCCTTAACCGGCGCTTTTCAGATCTGGACGCGACCTGAGCGCGAGAAGCTGATTTTCGCGCCCAGTTCAACACGCAGGCGCCAGGGGCTCCAGGGACCCAGATCCACCGGCGCGCTGAACCTATGCACGGGAATCCGGCTTATCGACCTTAGTGTAATCAACCAGGGGATGCTTCGCATCTGGTCGCCCGCAGCAGCCGGCACCAGGCCAAAGGAGAATCTCCCGCGCCGTCCAGAGGCGACCCGCCTGATGAACCTGCCGGGATGATCCGGCGCCGGTCTCAGGTCTCCCGTTCGGTGGGGGCCGGCGCCGGGTCGATGCCGAGTTCCTGGCGGACATGCGCGAACTTCATCGGGTCGGCGAAGCGACGGTTCCGCATCATCGCCCGTAGTTCGGTCAGGCCGGTTTCGGTAAAGAACAGCCGGGGAAAAGACTGGCTGGTATCCAGCCGCATCAATCCCCGTTCCAACAGCCCCTTGGCGGTTGGCGGCACCTTGGGCTGCCTGGCTTGCGGGCCGCCGCGCCAGGTCTTGAGCGGAAATCCCTCGGTCACGGTCGGGTAGGTCGAGAAGAACATGTCCAGCTCGCGCCGGATGTAATCTCGCTCGCCAGACGTAAATCCCCCGGCCGGGCTTTTCTGCGGTTTGGCCATAGGCAGCCTTGTAGCACCCCCGGACCTACTCCGTCCCAGCTGTGGGCGCCTAACAGCAATGTGCCCCAGAGTGTTGGTGGCAAGAGCGCGCGTGCCGGCGACGTCGACGCTTCCGCCCTGTGCAAGGGAGAGGCCGAGTGCGCATCGTCAGTTTGGCGGAGCACTTTACCGTTCCCGCACTCGTGGACCGGAAAAACCCGTCGGCGATGTCGTCTGGGGCCAGGTGATCAAGTGGAACGAGCTGGGCGACCTCGGCGATGCACCGGTCGTGGACATGGATGCCCGGTGAAGCCTGATGATCAAAAGCGGGTCTCCGAGAACAGCTACCACGAAGTGACGCTTGATCGCGGGAGCCTTCGCCGGCGACCGTATCGGGCCGCCCAGAAGCCGGGTAGGGCGCGCCCAGTTCGTCTGTGATACGCTCCGTTGGACTCAGAAGGAGATCCAACGATGGCCGAAGCGAAACTCGCCCCGAACCTGCCTCAGTGGATGATCGACCATGCGAACCGCTACACTTCCAGCGGCGGCACTGATGGCCACATGTACACCGTAACCCCGCCGGGCTACTCGCAGATGAATGTCCCGTCGCTGTTGCTGGCCACGACCGGGCGGAAGTCCGGCGAGAAATTCATATTTCCGCTGTTCTATGGCGAGACGCCTGAGCACCCCGGCTGGTATCGAAACCTCCTCGCTAACCCAGAGGTCGAGGTCCAGGTAGGGACGGAGAAGCTCAAGGCGCGGGCCAGGACAGCCAGCGGCGCCGAGCGCACGAAGCTGTGGGAAAAAGCCTTGGAGTTTTGGCCGCCCTACGCGGACTACCAGAAGAAGACGGAGCGCGAGATCCCGGTCGTCGTGCTGGATCCGATCAACTAGCGAATCGGTCTGCGACCGTCATGCGATGGGCTCGATCGCTTGATACCGCGCTGCATCGGGACACCGAAGCACCAAGCAGGCGCCCCCGTGGGGGCGGGATGCGCCTGCCCGGCTAGTCGTCCCAGATGCCCGCGGGCGAAACCGCAGCCGGCTGATTGAATACGCCGATCGGAAGGCACGGTTTAATTGATAGAGATCACATTTCTGATGTGAGTTTGGACCCCCCGAGAGGCGCTCACGGACCAACCGAATGCACGCCGTTCGCCGCCGCAACGATTATCGGTGGCACCATGCTCGATCGTAACGAACTGGTGTTGCGCCAGATGGTTGAACACGGATTTTCCCTGCTTCAGATATGGTGTTGTCAAAATCGGGTCGCGTGACCACTCCGGTTGATTTCCGCCGGTCCAATTTGCATCGTTTAAGATCATGAAGTCGGTCTTGCGCAGGACGACCTACAGACGCCGCGGAGTTACCAGGGTGCGGGGGACTCCTCTGGGTTAAGACAAGAGTCGCAAATATGGACCGTGGGAACACGCCGACTACCCGTGTAATAGGTCACCCAGCCGCGGTCGTTGCACTGCGGGCATCGTAGTACGTGATATACGACTTGTTCCGCCTTGATCTGCTGCATGCGATCATGAATCGCCTTCCAGTCATTGGCGATTGGTTCTGCCATTTGCGTGCTCCTCCCTAGATGAGCTCACTGCGACACGGCACCTTGCAGCAGGCCGCCTGTGCCTGAACCTATTTAACACCGACCCTCATCTCTCGCTCGTCACGACGCCGCGCCCGGCTGCTTGGCTCGAAACAAAGGGCGGCCCTCTCTCGGAACGGCCCCTACGTGTAGCGAACCCAACTACAGCACCGCGATTGCCTCGATCTCGATCAGGAATTCCGGCGCCGCCAGCGACGCCACGCCGACTATTGTATGCGGCGGCCTTTTCGGGCCGAAGAACTCGCGCAAAGCCGGGCGGCCGCGTCGTCCTAACTCCCCGGGAAATGGCGCCGGAGCTCAACCACGACGGACAACTCGCCGCTTTCCTCGAACACCCGACGGATAGCCTCGGCTGTCGCCTCGTCGACGCTGAACAAGGCGCAAACATGGGTGCCGGAGCTGCAGCGGGCAAGCGCTAACCGCGTCGGCCAGAGACAGACCCCGACAGGGGAACCCTGAAATCCTGTCGGGGCCGTTTGTTCGTCTGGGACGCATCACCGGGATGGAGATACCGGGAACAATCCAACCCGGCATCCTTCCCGCCCAACGGCACCTGCCACAAAACGTCCGCGTGGCCGTCCACCATTTCCTGGTGGACCGAAATCACAGGCCGAGATCCAGCGGGCTTAGCGCGCCCGGCTGGCGGCAGCGGGCAAGGTCGTCAGGATCGCCGACGCCAAACCTCAAAGCCCTGCGCCGGTAAACGTGGCTCCTGGCGTTGTCCCTGACTTTGACCCCGCAACACAGTTTGTTTGTGATCGGGAGACGTTCGAGGGGATGCGCGATAGACTACATAACGCGTTATTAAAAATAAAGTTGTTGACCGACACCATGCAACGGTTCGAACAGCGTAATGGGTATCTCGAAGGCGAATTGAAGATTCAGGAGCAGCATCACACAAGCACCTTGAAGGAGGTGATCGTGCTCAAGCAGCAACTAGCAAAACGCGCATCATCCTAATTGTCGCGCGATAAGGAATCCTTGCGCACTGAGGGCGGGTGGGCTGGCGGCGATGCAGGAGGTGGCGCCGGAGACGTCGGGTAGGCCGCCGGTGATCGTCACGGCTCCGCGGCCGAGGCCGCAGTAAGGGCACACCTCAGAAACACCCGACCTCCCACGCGCAACGCAGACGAAATCGCCGACGCCCTCTCGTTCGCGGTCCGCTACAAGGGGCGGAAGCGGGTCGACCATACCGGCGAAATGATGGCGCGGATCTCAACCATCCCCTCATTTTTTCACTCGTGATTTCAATGCAGTAGAACGGAACGCCAAGTGAAAGCAGACCGGCGCCGAAAAGCTGAGCCGGGCGACCGGGGTCACTCTCTGAGTCACGTGGCCCAGTCAGGAACAATAAGTGGCGTCCGGGAGAGTCCCGGCCGGCTGGGCACGGTAAAATGACAGTTGAAAATGAGGGGAGTCATGAGGCACGGGCCACCAGTTCGTCCCCCGGTTGGGACACACCCCTGCGAGGGTCGGAGCATATCGCATATACCAGCGTGTCGATGATTTCCTCCCGACGAACGGGCCGAAGTTGGGGCGAACAGGTCATCCACGGTGGTTACAAAATTCGTTCGAACGTAGCAAGAACATTTGGGCCGACGACCGCATGCAACCTGTGACCTTGCTCGGAGCGCGAGCGCCTGCGCCCCATAGGTCGCTAGGGAGCGGGTCACGCGTAAGGGGAACCTGCCTACGATCTACCGTGGACAGGAAGCGAAATTGGCGCCCATGTTGACCAACGATTTGACCAACGTATGTCGCATAACCAACTGAATTCTAACGTATTCAGTTGGTTACGTACGACCTACGGAATATCTCATCATTGAAGAACGACTCATAGCAGCGTCATGGCGGCGGTCGAGCACGACATCCGGTCCGGAAATTGGTAAGCTCGCCAGCGCGTCCGGCGGGAGCCAAGCGAATGTCTCGCGTAATCAAGATGTCCACGCCGAAAGGCAAGCCGATTAGCCTGCCCAAGACGGCGGCGCTGACCAAGGCGCAGGCCAAACACAAGGCATGGCTGACGGCGCACGGGATCAAGCCGACGAACGGGCGCGGGATCGTCCGGCGACACCATGCACAAACGGTTTGATCGGACGCTGGCATGATAGCTAGGATGGTCTATAATTGTTCCCACTACGACGGTAGTTTCCCCGAGTCGTGGCGAACGAATATGATTGCGCTTACGCTAAGCTGGGGCTTCAGAAATGCGCAAGTACCCACCATTTCTGACCGGCTGCGCCATGGGGGCTGTAGCCGCACTGCCGCTTCATGACGCTTCAAGAGGAGCGAGCGCCTACCCGGTGTTCGTCATGCTTCCTTCGATTGACGGGTCGGACGAACCGGCACGTGCCAACGCTCCCGTACCGTGGCCAATCGTTGAACGGCCGACTGCGACCCTCAGCATTCTCAACTTGAGCGTCGGTGGCGCCAATGATTTCCTGTGGATCGACCCTGCCTGATCCCCCTAACCCAATCATCTTTCGAGGAAAGAAATTCGTGGAACCCAAGGAGTGAAGCTAGTCTCCGGGTCAAAGAGCAGATGGCCGGCCTGCGCCCGACCCGGCGGGGTTCTCCGTGGAACAGTTCCAAAACAACCGCTGTTCCGAGAATGCCGATCGTAAGGGTTTGTTGGCAGTCATGGCGCGAGCTTATCCGTGGTCGGATTGCTATGTCGCTATCTGGTCTCAGGTACCAAAGGATTTGGGCGATCGGCCCAGAGAGGGAAACTGACTATGAATTACGCGGGTATTATCCGTAGCTTTGTCGTCGAGTGTGAGAGGACGAAGCTCGCTCACGATCTTTTTCGAGCGATGTTTGATCAAGGGGATCGGCAGCAAAAGCTATTTCAGTCCACCGCCCCAAAGATGTTCTCCGATCTGAATGGGATAATGATAGAGCATTTTTACCTCCAAGTCACAAAACTCACTGACCCGCCAAAACCCAGCGAAAGTACGACAACCTCACAACGAACTATATCGTTGAGTGCATCCCATGGCCTGACAACGTGAAAGACAGACTGACCGGTGTCAACAGCCGTTTGATGGCGTTCAGTGACCATTTCACAGAATTCCGGAACAAG
>JAQGHW010000297.1 GCA_028291505.1 Rhodopila sp.
ACCAGCATCAGTTCGGCGAAAACCGACAGGTTGAACGCCTGGTGCAGCACCTGGCCTTTCCACTTCAACCGCCGAGCCGCGCCGGGCAAAAGCTTGACCTCGGTGTTGTCGCACAGGTTGGTGTGGCCGGTGGTGCATTGTTCGCACTCGCCGCAGAACACCGACAGGCAGGTGATGACGTGATCGCCGGGCTTCACGTAGGTGACGTCCTCGCCGACGGCCTCAACCACCGCGGCTCCTTCATGACCGAGCACCGCGGGCGTGGGATAGGGATAAAGCCCCTCCATGAAATGAAGGTCGGAGTGACACAGGCCGGCATAAGCGGTGCGCAGCAGCACTTCCCGCCGCTTCGGCTTCTCGATTTCCACGTCCTCGATGGTCAATGGCTGGTGCGCTGCGTGAAAGACCGCGGCTTTCATGGTTGGTTTCCCTCCGGGTTATGGCCCGCGGAAATCCTAAGACGTTTTCCCGTGGACGGGAAATCGCCGGCCGTAGCGTTCTGAACCGCGGCGATCCGACCCGATGACCCTGCTATTTCGCCACAGGTTCTAACGCCAGTGCTTCTGGTAGTAAGGCTCCTTGTCAGGACCCTCCAGCATGATGGCGTGATCGGTGGCAAAATAGTCGGCGTAGTGCAGCACGTAGGCCTCATGGTTGCGCCCATGAAACGGCGAGTTGCCCGCATGCAGCGCAACCGTGCTGATGATGGTGTGGTCGAAGCCAAGCTCCTTCAGCAGCATCGCACCGACAACGCCGTGTTGAAGTTCGTGCGACAGTTTGGAGTAGGTGACCTTGTCGGTGCTTTCCCGCACGTACATCAGCGGCTTGTCGACGTCGTGCAGGATCAGGATCGGCACCAGCACGTTGTTGTCGACGGTTTTTCCCCAGTCGGCGGCCGCCCGCCTCGCCAGGTCCAGGCCGTTGCGCGTGACGTCGTTGACATGCCACTCCAGCCGATAATGCGGCGCCCCCGGAGAGTAAGGCATCTCCGACAGCTCGGCATAAGGACTGGAGGACCATGTGGAAACCCACGCGGTAACAATCTTTTCCCGCAGGTCCGGAGTCACCAGATCGAGGCCAAACAGCCAGTCCTCGACCGCTCGGCGGCGGGAGTTGCTGGTGTGGTCGATGGTATAAGGCTGGTTCGACATCGAACCTCCGCATGTTTATCGCCGAAAAGATAACGTCTTTGTAATGCGATAAAGCGCATCGGGGAAGCCAGTTATGACTGGCGTCAACCTTCCCGTGGCCAAGGCCCCATCTGCTGGGTTACGGGTGTTTGGCGGGTCGTCGCCAACGCCAGCCTTCAGCGACCTCGTAACTGTCACGTTCGGCGGCGGCATGACTTTTGAAGATCGCCGCCCGATGACAGCAGGACATTCTACACGCCCAAGCCGGCGATAACCGGGCCGTTATGGCGGCTGCCGGTTATCCACCGAAACGCCAACGAGACGCGGCGCCGCCCGAAGACGACGCCGCCATCACGCGGAACGCCTATTTGCCGCTGTCGGACCCGGGCATCGCGCCGCCCTGCATCGCGCCGCCCTGCATCGTGCCTCCGGGCATCGCCCCACCGGACGAGCCGCTCGTGCTTCTTCCGCCTTGTGTCGCCATCCCGTTCGGGCTGGAGTCCGAACCGCCAGCGCTGAACGGCTGACCCTGCTGGGCGGACTGGTAGCTCTGCTCGTTCAGCCGGTCGACCGCGGCGTCCTGGGATGTATCGCTCCGGCCGCGCATCGCCCGGGACGGATGAGCCATCGCGGAACGATGGGTAGAGTGGCTCTCCGTCGCCGAGGCGGACGAGCCTGTGCCACCGTTGTTGGCGGGGGACATGTTGGTGCCGTCGTTGGCAGGCGCCATGCCGCCGCTGTTGTTCTGGGCGGCCTTCTGATTGGCCGTAGAATCTGGTCGGGCGGCCGCGGGGTTAGGCGCGCCGTTCGCACCCGGCATACCCGCGTCCGGCCGTTGAGCGAGCGCGGGCACGGCGGCCAACATCGCAACTGCACAAACGGCCTGTAACAAACGAGACTTTGTCATATTGATCTCCTGCCTGACGTAGTGGGAGCTGACTCCCGGTAACCGCCGGCCCGTGGTGCCAGCGACCATCGCTTACCCATCAATTCGCGTCGCACGTTCATTGACGTCCCGGCTTGCACCGACACGGATGGCCTTCTATAACGCGGGTATGGCTACGGTCGTTCCCGTCTCACGATTTTGGTACTGCTGGTATTTTCCGGCGGCCTAGGATCGTGCACCCGTAGCAGACCCAAAGGCCGCCCCATCCAGGCGGCTTTCGTGTTTTCACCCCCCGGTTGCGAAATCCGCTGAAGATGGAAGGGCCTTTGGTCCCGTCGACCAAGGAGAGTCCCATGCAGCGTATCAGCTTTGATTTCGATGTGATTACCGGTCCGACCACACCGCGACCACCGCCACAGCCGGAACCCAAGCCGGAGGCGGGGACAAGCGAGCCGGCTGCCGCCGAACGCCATGATGGGGAAAGCGATCGGGCGCCAGTCTCGTGAATTTGTGCGATGCTGCCGGGATTGCCTTGTTTCTTCGGATGTC
>JAQGHW010000342.1 GCA_028291505.1 Rhodopila sp.
TCCTCGTTGCCGTGCGGATCGAACGTGGCGGCGATGAACCCGGCGACGCCGATGGCCGCGCGCACGCGCTTGGCCAGCTCTGCCTCCGGCCGCGGCACGCCTCGCACGCCAGCAGCACCGTGGACGCAGAGATAGGCGCCGTCGAACGGGCCCTGTCTGTGCAGTTCCTCGATCATCTTGCCCACGAACGTCTCGAACGCCTCCGTGGTGATCCAGCCGGAGCCGGTGCCGGTGCGTGGCCAAAGCGGCGATTCGATGCCGACGAGCTCCACCGCCTCGAACTCGCGCGCCATCTTCACGAAGCCGCCCATGTAGCCGCGTGGGTCGCAGGTCAGCAGCGCCTCACCAGCGGCCGGCGAGCCGGGATAGGTGAAGTCCGCCAGGGTGGTGTCGTTGGCCAGGAACGTCACCGTCTCGTGGGAGAAATGCAGGACGGCGATTCGGATCGGCGGCTTCATCGGGCATGGTCCTCACTACGTCCGGCGAGGATAGGATGGGCAGCGCATCCGCCGGAAGGGGACGCTGCTCCCGATGCATATGTCCGCTTTCAGAAATTGAAGCGCTCCGGCTGAACGACCGACATATACCAGCGGCCCGAAGGGACGACTGGTATATGCGCAGGGTTGGGGTGGCGGCTGCGCGCGAAATCAATAACAGGCGCCGAGCAAACCTCCATGCGTCAACTTCTCTACGACCGCTTGCCACCCCAAGCGGTCGGTCCGAGGGACATCCGGACCCGGCGATCGTGGAATGAGATGCCTGTTTAAATGCTCAGGCAACCGGTCAAAACCTCTGTGCAGCGGTACCAGGACCATCGTCCGTGCTATCCTCCGGGAGCCAGGACCGCCGGGTCAGGACGGAGGAGAGAATGGTTGCCAGCGACAGCTTCGCCGAGTTCCTGCGCGAACAGCTCACCCCGCTCGGCCGCGTCACTATGCGGCGTATGTTCGGCAAGACCGGCGTGTTCTGCGACGGGCTGATGTTCGGGATGGTGACGGACAACATGCTCTACCTCCGGGTTGACGCCCACAACCGGGCGGCCTTCAAGGAAGCCGAGTCCGTTCCGCCCCTCAGCTACGAAAAGAACGGCCACACCATAGACCTCTCCTTCTGGCGCGCGCCGGAGCGGCTGTTCGACGAACCCGATCAGCTTGTGACCTGGGCGCGCGTAGCGCTGGCGGCGGCGCGCCGGGTCGCGGCGAAGCGAGAACCGACAGCGCCAAGGCGAAAATCAAAGCCGCAACCCACGCCGGCCTAAGCCTCGTCACCGCCGCCAACGACCACTGCAACACGATCTGTCTCGACCGGGCCGTCCGGCAATTGCGCTCTCAGGGCTCGACGGTTCCCGGCAATCTCCAGGCTCACGTCGTGAACACCCCTGGAAGCCGCCGCCAATTCCCCATAGGCGATCCACGCCCAAAGTCGGATCAACCCCGAATCTACCCGTCCGGCATGATCTCCCGCAGGTAGGCGCTGACCCCTTTCGCCTGGTTCCACTGCTTGGGATAGCCCAGCGACACCTCCTCGAACCGGGTGCCGTCACGCCAGTCGGTTCGCCGCACATGAAGGTGCCCGCTGACCGCCACCACCGCTCGATAGCGGCGATGCCAGTCGTCGGTAAGGCGCGTCCCGCACCACGGCGTGAAGCGCGGAATGCGCGGGATCCGCGTCAGGTCCTGCCGCAGCGGAAAATGCCCGACCAGAATGGTGCGGGCGTCCGGCGGCAGTTCGCCGGCCAGCCGGGTCTGGGTCTCGGCGCACCGCTGGGCGCACCATTCCACCATCCCCGCGAACGGTGCCGGATTGATCAGGTGCTCGTCCGCCGCCACGTTGCGCAGCTCCGCGGCCCACGCCACCACGTCTGCCAGCGCGACCGAGTCCGGACGGAAGCTGTAGTCGTACAGCGTGCACAGCGGCACGATCACGTCGCCCGTCGGCGGCCAGGGAACGAACGGGTCCTCCGGCGTCAGCACCCCAAGACGCCGGGCTGCCGCCACCAGCGCGTCGTATTTGGCCACGCTGCTGCGCGGCCCGGATCCGCGGTCAGTCAGCCACAGTTCGTGGTTCCCCGGCACCCAGATAACCCGGGCGAACCGGCGTAGGAGCCAACCGAGCGCCTCAGTAAAAAGCTGCATGCCTTCGCACAAATCGCCGGCGACGATCAGCCAGTCGTCGGGATAGGCCGGCAATGCCAACACCCCGTCCCGGTTGGCTTCGGCCGCCAGGTGAAGATCGGCGATCGCCCAAAGCCTCACGCGGCACTCCGGTCAGGGCAGTTGATCGCGTGGTTCATGCGCTTGGAACGTTCCCCTCGGGTTTCGCATGCTCGGCTGTTGGCGTTTCGGCGACATGGCTCGCGCCAGAGGTGTCACGATGGCTGGGACCCCGGGGCGGTTGCGTTGCCGTCATGGCCATGCGTGCCCCGGACCCTACTCGTTGGTGCGCAGAACGCACAATGGCGCTCCAGTCTTGGATACCGTGCGCCATGAACCATCGGCCCCAAGGTGTCTTCAGGCCGCCACGCATGGGAGGCGCCGATTGGACATCCTGCTCCCGCGTCGAGCGGGCGGGTCTAGCGGGCCATCCATCTCCCCTCCGCTTTTTGTTCTTGATTTATTCCTGTATTTCCGATAAGAACAAAGCACAAACAAGCGCCAGGCCCCCTTTCATGCCCGCAACCACGTCAGCTCCGCCCGCAACACCATCAACACCACCACCCATACCCGCCCATTCCAACGCCTTCATGGAACGCCTGATCTTCTTCCTCATGCCGTACTTCACCGCCGCCACCGCGGATCTCACCCTTGCCCGCCTGGAAGTCCTCGAGACCCTCGCATCCTACGGCGCCCGCACCCGGTCCGAACTGCTCAACGCCGTCCAGGTCATCGCCTTCAGCTTTTCCACACTCGACACCCTGCATGAGGCCAAAGCGA
>JAQGHW010000481.1 GCA_028291505.1 Rhodopila sp.
CGGAAGGACCAGCAAGACGACCGGGGAATCGGGAGAGGGAGACATCGTGGCACGGTATCATTCTTGTAGCCTCAGGGAAGCATGGGTAGCGTCATTCGGGTTTTTGACAACGAGATTGTCCATGCGAATTCCGTTGTATGATCATGGTCCAAAACCATCTTCCGAGCCGACCGGCTGGGTCCACAACGCCGAACGGATGTGGCCCGCGCATTGGGCTGGTTGTTTTTGGGGATATGAGAGCAATGACTGATACCACCGGGACTGATACCACCGGGACTAATGCCACTGGGGCTGGGACCACTGGACGCCTCGATCGGGGCAACGGCACCGAACTGGCGTGGGTCCGATTGGCGGGCGCTTCGCCCACTGTCGTGTTCTTGCCTGGCTTCCGGTCGGACATGAACGGGGACAAAGCAACCGCGCTCGCCGCTTTCTGTGCCGACCGCGGTGTCGCGATGCTGCGGTTCGACTATTCCGGACACGGCGCGAGCAGCGGGGATTTCCTGGATGGCACCATCGGCGCCTGGGCGGCGGATGCGCTGGCGGCGATGGACGGGCTGACCACGGGTCCGGTGATTCTGGTTGGTTCGTCCATGGGGGGCTGGATCGGGTTGCTGACGGCGGTGGCTCGACCCGATCGTATCGCCGCGCTGGTGGGCATTGCCGCCGCGCCGGATTTCACCCAGCGGCTGATGTGGGACGCGATGATGCCGGTGCAACGGGCGACGCTGGAGCGGGATGGGGTGCTTTATGTGCCAAGCCAGTATGGCGATCCGACACCGATCACGCGTGGGCTGATCCAGGACGGTGCCAACCATCAGGTGCTGACCGGCCGCATTCCGATCCACTGCCCGGTCCGGCTGCTGCACGGTCAGGCCGATCCGGATGTGCCGTGGGAACTGGCGTTGCGGGTGGCCGAACAGGTGGAAACGCCTGATGTGCGGGTGATCCTGGTGAAGGACGGCGACCACCGCTTGTCTCGGCCGGCGGATCTTGCGCTGTTACGGCAGACTGTCGCCGCGCTCCTGGATCAGGATGGCGCGTAGGCCTTCACGGTAGGTCGGATACAGCCATTCGATTTTGAGCGCAGCCTTGGTCTTAGCGTTGGCAACCTTGCGGTTTTCTGCCCAGAAGCTGCGAGCCATGGGACTCATGGTGGGCAGAGCGTCCGCGAAGGCGACTTCCGGCGGTGGGGTGACGCCGAACAGCGCCGCCGCCTCGGTTATGACGGCGGCACTTTCGGAGGGCTCGTCGTCAGCCAGGTTCAACACGCGGCGTCCGGCTGGGCGGTCCTGATTCATGGCCGCGGTCACGGCTCGGGCGATGTCGTCGCGGTGGATGCGGCCGAACTGGTGGCCGGGTTTGCTCATGCGGCGGGCGCTGCCGGCGCGCAGGTCGTCGAAGGCGGACCGACCGGGGCCGTAGATGCCGGCGAGGCGAAAGACGTCCACGGCGCGGCGGTCGGCGAATCGGGTCCAGGCGTCCTCGGCGTCGATCCTGCGTTGGCCTCGGGCTTGGGAGGGGGCGGGGGGCGTGTCTTCATCGGCCCAGTTGCCGTCTCGGTTGCCGTATACGACGGTGCTGGACAGGTAGCCGATCCAGCGCAGGTTCGGCGCCGAGGCAATGGCGGTGGCGTAGCGCGCGAGCACCGGGTCGCCCGATTCGTCCGGGGCGGCGGTGGTGAGCAGATGTGTGGCCGAGGCGATTGCGGTTTCCGCGGTGTCGAAGTGGATGCTTCCGGAGGTTCCGGCGCGGGTTGTGCCGGTGACCGAGAAGCCGGCCTTGGCGGCTGCTTGCGCGATGGCGGTGCCGGTGTAGCCGAGCCCGAAGATCAGCAATCGGTTCATGCCGGGCCTCGCCGCCGCAGGATCGCGTTCCCCAATGCCCCGAGGCCGAAATTCAGCAGGATGCCGGCCAGGGCGAGCAGTACCAGGGCGGCGAACATGCGAGGCATCTCCAGGCGGAAGCTGGCCTCCAGGATGCGGTATGCCAGTCCCGAGGCGAAACCGCCGGATCCGGCGACCAATTCCGCTACCACCGCGCCGACCAGCGCCAGGCCGCCGGAGATGCGCAGGCCGGAAAGGAAGTAAGGCAGGGCGGCCGGCAGGCGTAGCAGGGCCATGGTTCGCCACCGGTTCGCACCGTACAGGCGGAATAGATCGTTAAGTTCCGGTGGTGCCGAGGCCAGGCCGGTCGCGGTGTTTGCGAACAACGGGAAGAAGGCCACGATGGTGGCACAGACGACCAGTGCCACGAACGGCTCACCCACCCAGATGATGATCAGCGGCGCGATGGCCGGCAGGGGGGTGACCTGCAATGCGACCGCCCAGGGCTGGATCGCGGCCTGCGCCAGCCGGCTGGCCGACATCGCCATTGCCATGGCCGCGCCCAGTATGGCGGCGACGAGAAGTGCGGAGAACGTCACGAACAGGGTCGAAGCCAGGGCCTGAAGCAGTCCGACAGGGTCGGCCACGAATGCCCCGACGATCGCGATTGGACCGGGCAGTTGATACACCGGCACGTCGGCGATCCGTACCGCTGCCTCCCACAGCGCCAGGGCGAGCAGGCCGAACAACGCGGGGGCGAATTTCATCGTAGTGCGTCCTGCATGCCGCGAGTGATCTCAGCGACGAGGGCGGCGTAGGCTGGGTCGAAGCGGGTCTCGGGGCCCTGGGTTAGGCTGGATGCGATTTCCCGGTCGATGCGGCCGGGGCGGGGGGTCATGAGAACGATGCGCCGAGCGAGGAAGGCAGCCTCGTAGATGGAGTGGGTGACGAAGACCACGGTGCAGCTGACCTGACGCCAGACGTCCAGCAGATCGGCTTGCAGGCTATGGCGGGTGAATTCGTCCAATGCGGCGAACGGTTCATCCATCAGCAGCAGGCGCGGCTTGGTGACCAGGGCTCGGGCGATCGAGACGCGCATTCGCATGCCACCGGACAGCTGCCGGGGACGGGCATGTTCGAAACCTTTCAGGCCGACGCGGAGCAGTGCGGCCTGGACCTTCGGCATCGCGGCGTCTCGGGGTGTGCCGCGCAGGCGCAGCGGCAGGAACACGTTGTCCTCGGCGGTTGCCCATGGAAGCAGAGTGGCGTCCTGGAACACATAGCCGATGTCGCCGGGTGCGGGTGGTCTGCCGTCCCATGCCAGTTTGCCATCGTCCGG
>JAQGHW010000373.1 GCA_028291505.1 Rhodopila sp.
AACAGGTCTGGGACGAGGAAATCAAGCTGGCCCGGCTCGCCGCCGACAGCGGGTTCGACGCGCTATGGTCGGTCGAGCATCACTTCAACGACTACTCGTTCTGCCCCGACAATCTGCAGCTGATGGCATACCTGGCAGCAGTCTGTCCGAACATCGACCTAGGCACGGCGGCGGTCATCCTGCCTTGGAACGATCCGCTGCGAGTGGCCGAACGCGCGATCATGGTCGATCTGCTCAGCAAGGGCCGCCTCCGCCTCGGCATGGGCCGTGGCCTGGCGAGGCGTGAGTTCCACGCCTTCCGCGGCACCATGGACGAATCCCGCGAACGCTTCGATGAGGCAGCGGCAATGATCGTCAACGCCCTGCGCACCGGCTTCATCGAGGGCGACGGCAAGTTCTACAAGCAACCCCGGACAGAGCTGCGGCCCAGGCCCTACAAGCCGATAGACGGACGCATCTACGCGGTGGCGTCGTCAGATGATTCGGTCGTGTCCGCGGCGAAATTGAACGCCCGGATGGTGATGTTCGCCGACCGCCCATGGCCCATGCGGATGCCCGCGATCCAGAAGCACCGCGAGTTGACCCGGCAGTTGCACGGCGGCCCCGAACTGCCGCCGCTGCTTGCCGACTTCTGCATCTGCACCCCGACCATGGATGGCGCCGAAGACAAAGCCCGCCAATACATGGGCAAGTTCGTCGAAAGCAACTTCTTTCACTATGAGCTGCTCGGTGAGCACTTCAGCACGGTGAAGGGCTACGACGCCTACGCCCAGAAGATCGCGCTGGCGAAAGAGATCGGCATGGATGGTATCGTTTCAGCTTTCATGCAGGCTGCGGTATGGGGCACGCCCGATCACATCCTGCGCATGTTCGAAGATCGCCGCAAAATCGTTGGAGAGTTCGAACTGGCAACATCGTTCCGCTTCGGCGGCACGCCCTATGACCTCGCCGAAGACGGGTTGAAGCTCTACGCCAAGGAGGTACTGCCGGTGCTGCATTCGTGGAAAAAGACCGTGGTAGCGCAGGCAGCGGAGTAAGAGCATGCCGCAACCAGATCATGTTTCGGCCCTCGGCGTTCCCGATCCAGCCGGCCTCGACGACGACCTGAAGGTCATCTGGACGAAATGCGTGGAGAAGCTCGGTTTCGTGCCGAACGTGTTCAACACCTACAGCCTGCGGCCGCAGCGCTTGCGCAACTTCATAGCGATGTACAACGAGATCATGCTGTCGAAGTCCGGCCTGTCGAAGCTGGAGCGGGAGATGGTCGCCGTTGTGGTTTCCTCCGCGAACCGCTGTTACTATTGCCTGGTGGCGCACGGAGCGGCGGTGCGTGCGCTGTCCGGCGACCCCGAACTGGGGGAGATGATGGCGCTGAACTACCGTGTGGCGAAGCTGGACCGGCGGCAGCGGGCAATGCTGGATTTCGCCTGGAAGCTGACGACAACGCCGCATCTGGTCGACGACACGGACCGGGACGCCCTGCGAGCGGCCAGCCTGACGAATGAGGACGCTTTCGACCTGGCGGAAACGGTGGCATTCTTCAACCTGTCGAACCGAATGGCCTCGGCGACCGATATGATGCCGAACCGGGAGTACCACCGGCAGGAAAGGTGAGGCTCAAACGGTCAAATGACATCGACCCCGCGGTGCCCCGTCATGCCAGGCGAAATCCCGGTGCTGGTCCCGACCTTCGCTGTATAATGCCATCGGCCCGCCAATTCGACGAAGAGTCAATACTTCGGGCCGCTGGTATAATGCCGCCGATGACATCTGCATCGATTGTTCTCCGCGACCTCAGTGTTAAAGCGGACCGTCGAACAGAAACCGTCAGTCCGGGTATGGGCTCGGGGCCGGTGCCGCTTGCACCTCCGCATTAAACGCAGGGCTCACGCTGGGCTCGGAGATCGCGGAGGATAAACGAAACTCCGCCTCCACCATCGGTGGGAATTCGAAGCAGGCGACTGCAAAATCCGACCTACATCCGCCCCGGCAACCAGGTCGCAATGACCGGGAACGCGATCAAAATTGCCAGCCGGAAAATATCCGTCACCACAAACGGAATCACCCCATAGAATATCGTTGAGAACGATACATCCTGCACCACCGTCTTGATCACGAACACATTCATCCCGACCGGCGGATGGATCAAACCCAGTTCGACGGTCATCACAATAATGACCCCAAACCAGATCGGGTCGAATCCCAGTGCGGTCACCGCCGGAAAGATGATCGGCACCGTAAGGATCACCATCGCCATCGCGTCCATCAGGCAACCCAGCACGAGATACATCAGCATGATCACGACCAGCGCGCCGATCGGGCTCAACCCCAGTCCCGTAATGAATTCCGTGACCTTCTGCGGCGTCTGCGTAACGGTCAGGAAATACCCGAACAGGATCGCCCCGATCAGCACGGTGAACACCGCCGCCGCCGTCCGGGTCGCCTGCAACAGCGACGCCAGCATATCCGCGCGCGACAGCCGCCCTCGCGCCAGGCTGATCAACGCTGCCCCTCCCGCGCCCATACCGCCCGCCTCGGTTGGGGTGAACAGCCCGCCGTACAAGCCGCCGATAACGAACACGAACAACAGCAGAGGCGCCCACACCTCTTTCACCGCCTGATACCGCTCACGCCAGGAGGCAACCCGCGCCGTCGGCAGCCACCCCGGCTTCGCCACACCAATCAGCGCGATCGTCCCCATGTACATACTGACAGCCAAAAGCCCCGGCAGGATACCCGCGATGAACAACTTGCCAATGTCCTGCTGCGTGATCAGCCCATACACCGCCAGCACGATAGAGGGCGGAAACATCGCCCCCAGCGTCCCGCCCGCCGCGATCACCCCGGTGGCGAACGACTTGGGATAGCCGAACCGCCGCATCTCCGGATACGCAACGGTCGAGAACGTCGCCGCGGTCGCCACCGACGACCCGCTGATCGCCGCGAACCCCGCGCAGGCGGCGATCGTCGCGATCCCCAGGCCGCCGCGCCAGTGCCCGACAAAGCGGTGCGCGGCCTGGAACAACTCCTTGCTCATGCCGGTGCGGGACGCGATCGCGCCCATCAGCAGAAACATCGGGATCACGCCGAATGTGTAGTCGGTAACGATCCGCATCGACGTCTGACCAACCATCTTCAACGCCGGCCCGCCGCCGACGATGTAGCCGAACCCGCTGACCCCGACCAAACCCATCGCCATGCCCACCGGCACCCGCAGCAGCATCAGCGCGAACAGCACCAGGAAGCCGATGACGGCCACCGCATCGCTGGAAAACTCCACTATTCGACCGCCTTCACTGTCGGAGCCTCATCGACATCTTCCGGATGGAAGATCAGCCGATACGTGCGGATCGCGATCAGCAGCACGGCCGAGACATCGCCCAGCCACGCCACCAGTGCGAACGGCCAGGTCGGGATGCGAAGGTCGTACGTCAGCACGTTGTCCTGCATCGTCAGTCTGACCTTGTCGAACAGCATAATGGTCTGCACGGTCACCACAAAAAGCAGCACCAGCGTTGCGAAAATGTCGATCAACCGCTTGCCGCGCGGCCCCGCCGCCGACCAGACCAGATCGACCGTGATATGCGTGCCGCGGTAGCTCGTCGCCGCGATCCCCCAGAAGATCAGGATCCCCAGCAGCAACTTTCCGAAGTCGTAGCTGTCCGGGATCGACACGGCAAAGAAATATCGCAGCAGGACACTGACGAAAATGTCCACTGCGACAATGCCGACGAATGCCGCGGCCAGCCACTCGATCGTGTCGATGAACCGGTCCATCAGACTGGCGCTGCGCATCACCCGGTCCACATCATTCGGCAAGCGCGCCATGCCGTTTCAGCGCCGCCTTCAGATCGGCCAGCTTCTTGTCACTGTCATCAACCTTGGAAGCCCATGCCGCGGTCAACGGTGCCACCGCCTTTTGCCACGCCGCCAGCTGTTCGGGCGTCAGCTTGTAGACCTCATGCCCGGGTTCGGCGGCGATCTTGGCGTGACCGCCAAACTCGTAATCCGCCCAGGGGCTGGCAACCTTCTCTGCCCATTCGCTGGTGCAATGGTGGTCGATTACCGCACGTTGCGCCGGCGACATGGAGTCGTACGTCCTCTGGTTCATCGCCCAGACGAACGTGGTGGAGAACAGCGGCACATCCATGTGGTATTTCACCACTTTGTCGATACCGAACAGCACGATCGATTGCCACGGAAAGCCGATCGTGTTGGCGACCCCGCGCTCCAGCACTTCACGCGCCTCGGGGGCCGAGGACTGCACGTTGGTGCCGCCCAGCAGGGTCACCATCGCACCCATGGTGGCATTGCCGGGCCGGACCTTGTCGCCCTTGATGTCGTCCGGCAGCACGATCCTGTGGCGCGAGTGGAACGTGCCCGGATCGTTGAAGAATGCGAAGCACACGTGCACATCCTTCATCTCCTTGGCGGCATAGGGACGATACCACTCGTCCAGCGCCGCCGATCCGCCCTTGGCGTTGGACATCAGGAACGGCAGCTCACCGGCCGCGATGATCGGGAAGCGGCCGGGCTGGTAGCCGGGGTTCACATAGGCCAGGTCGGCGATGCCGTCGCGCGCCATGTCGTAGTGGTCCATCGCCTTACCGAGCTGTTCGGAGGGGAACAGGGTGGCCTTGATGGTGCCGCCGGACTCCTTCTCGATATCGGCCGCCCACGCGACCAGGGACGGGTTCAGTGGATGCGCCGGCGGAACCCAGGACGACATCTTCAGGGTCACCGTTTTGTCCTGCGCCATAGCCGGCAGCGCGGCGGTGAGCGCCAGAAGCGCGATACAGGTCGCCACGCGGCGGATGGTCATGAACAGGGTCCTCCCGGTTGACCGGTTTGCCCGGCCGATCAGCCCTGATACCGTGTCGCTAAACTACTGGCTACGGGTCTTCTTGTCCCGCCTTGCAATCATAAACCGCTCACGCCGCCGCCAAACCACCCCGACCGCACAGACCGAAACGAGCCCGGTTGCCGCGACCAGATCGATCGCCAGCAGCGGACCCACCAGGTCCGCGATCGCGCCCACCAGCAGAATCCCCAGCGGCCCCATCCCGATGCACACCGTCAGCAGCCCCATCAGCCGCGATCGTATATGCATCGGCGCGTGCAGCACGATCAGCGACGTCTGCATGTTGGCAAACGCCGCCGACCCGAAACCGCCCGCCGTCAGCAGCAGGCACGCGATCCAGAACCCCGGCGCCAGCGGCATCGCCACCACGCACGCCAGGAACAGCATCGACCCGCCCACCATCAGGACCCGGCTATTGATCGCAGGCTCCCGGCTGGTCAGCAGCGCGCCGCCGAGGAATGCCCCGAACGCCTCCGACGCCGCCAGCACACCGACCAGTGCCGGGGAAACCTGGAACACCATCCGCCCGATCGGCGCCACCAGCGCGGCATACGGAAAGCCCAGCAGGTTCATCGCGATCGTCACCGCGAGAACGCCGCTGATGACCAGGTCGCCGCGGACGAACAGCACGCCCTCGGCCAGTTCCCGCGGGACGTTGCCCAGGATGAGCCGCCGGATGCTCTGCCGGTGCTCCAGACCAGCCGCCAGAACCGCGGCGAGCGCATAGATGCAGGCGGAAAACCCGAACGTTCCCGCAAGTCCAACCCGCTGGTAGATGATCCCGGCGAACAACGGCCCCAGCAGGCGGGTGAACGAATTGGTCATCGTGTCCAGCGCCAGCGCGCGCGACACCAGACGGCCTTCCACACACTCACCCACCATGCGCCGCCGTGTCGCCATCTCGGTCGACCACACCACCCCGGCGACTAGCGCTGCGACCCCGACATGCCATGGCTGAGCAACACCCGCCCAGGCCAGCAACGCGACGGATGCGGACGCCAGGCAGGTCAACGCTTGGCCGAACACCAGCACCTGCTTGCGGTTGACCGCCTCGGTGACCACGCCGGAGAACGCGCCCAGCAGCAACATCGGCATCGTGCGGGCAGCGGAAACCAGCGCCACGTCGAAGCCCGATCCCGTCATGTCCAGCGTGAACAGCGCGGCCGACAGCACTTCGAACGAGCGCATCGTGTTGGCGCAGCCGCCGATCAACCACAGGCGCAGGAACGAAGCGGAGGAGAGCAGGGCCCGCAGCCCGCCCGACGACACCAGAACAGTCACGGCAACGCTTCGGCCTCCACACGGGGGGCCGTTCGAGCAGGCGGGCGCATGACGTTCCTCGTTTTCGTAGTTGAACCCGATACAAGCACGCTCGGCCAGGTTGGACCAGATGGGCCGGGATGGACCAGACGGGCAGCCAGCGCTAGAATATGCGGCAGCGGCTGAGCGCCGCCATCAGGGAGACCGTAGAAATGGACGATACCGCTGTTATGACCCCAACCTTCGACCGCACGGCCGAGGACCTCGGCAACATCGTCGAGCTGGGTCATGTGAACGTCAGGGTGCCGGATCAGAGCAAAGCCGTTGCGTTTTACCTGATGGGGCTCGGCCTGACCCGCGACCCGTATCTGATGGCGGGCCTCGACAATATGTGGGTGAACGTCGGCCGCGGCCAGTTCCACCTGCCGACCCGCGGCATGGACGTCGTGCGCGGAACGACAGCGCTGGTGCTGCCGGACCTGGAGGCGCTGATGAAGCGACTGCATTCCGCGAAGCAGTACCTGGAAGGCACCAAATTCGGCTTCCGGGAGGCTGGTGACACGGTCGAGACGACCTGCCCCTGGGGCAACCGCATCCGCGTGCACGCCCCCGACCCGTCCCGTTTCGCCGCCATGCGCGTCGGCATGCCGTACGTTGAATTCGACATCCCCGCTGGCACCGACCTCGCCGCCATCGCCAGGTTCTACGTCGAGATCCTGGGTGCCATCGCCGGCGTGTCCAGCGATGACCGCGGACCCTATGCCTGGGCGAACACCTCGGCCGAAAGCAAGGTGATCTATCGCGAAACCACCGCGCCGGTGCCCGAATTCGACGGCCACCACATCCAGATCACGCTGGCCGACTTCTCCGGCCCCCATAAGAAGCTGCTGGAGCGCGGCCTGATCAGCGAGGAAAGCGATCAGCACCAATACCGCTTCCTCGACATCGTCGATGTGGACACCAACAAGCCGCTGTTCCGCATCGAGCACGAAACCCGCAGCATGCGCCACCCGATGTTCGGCCGCACCTTCATCAACCGCAATCCGGACATGAACAACCGCAACTTCGTTCCGGGCTACGAAGTGGGGCTGTGGGCGCTGAACTAACGATCGCCGAGCGTCCGTCCGTGTCATGGCCGGGCTTGGCCCGGCCACCCACGACTTGCGGTGCCGGATCAAACAGATCTGGGGGCAACCCTGCAAGCCTCGGCCAGAAACGGACACCGCCTCTCACCGGAGCCTGCATCAAATGTCCATCCCGCCATACCAGGTCTCCGCCTTCAACACCGCCAAAGCGTCGGAGAACAAGATCCACGACGACGCCACAGCCCAGCGCTTCGGCTTCAAGGGCGGCTTCGTCGGTGGGGTGAACGTCTACGCCTACATGTCGCATCAACCGCTGCAGCGCTGGGGCCGACCCTGGCTGGAACGCGGCACCGGCAGCGCCAAATTCGGCAAGCCGGTCTATGAGAACGACATCGCCGAAGTCACCGCAGTTGAGGACGCCGAAGGGATGGAACTCACCGTCCACAGCCAGGGCGTCCTCTGCGCGACCGGCCGGGCAGCACTGCCCGCCAACCTGCCGCCGCCGCCCGCACTGAGCGACTTCAAAGCCCTCGCCCCCCGTACGGACCGCGTCACCGCCGACGAAACATCCCTCAAAGTCGGCGACTGGCTCGGTATGACTCCGCTACCGATCACTGACGGTTTCCACGCTCAGGACCTGCAAGACATCCGCGAATCAGATCCGATCTACGCTCGGGAAAAGATCGTCCACACCGGCACGATCATCCGCTGCTGCAACTGGGCGCTCACCCACAACGTTATTCTGCCGGCCTGGATCCACATGGGCAGCACAGTGCGAAACCTGGGCATCGCGCATGTCGGCGACACGCTGAATGTCCGTGCCAGGATCACGAAGAACTATAAGCACAAGGGCCACAAATGGGTGGAACTCGATGCGATGGTCGTAGCCAACGAAACGACACCGATCATCCAGGCAACCCATATCGCGATCTACCGCCCGCGCCAGTTAGCCGAAGCGGCATAATCCCCCTTCCGTCGCCCCTGTAGCCGTCCCCGGCAGGCGCCAACCGCGGGCGATCCCCTGCGTTATCCGCGCGGTCCTTCGGACACTTTTCGGCATCCCCCAAGCCCCCGGTTGTAACCCGCTCAGCCAACAAGCAATATGGCGGCCAAACAATCAGACCACCCCAGGGAGCAGACCGATGACCGACCCCGCGCCCAGCTACATGCACGGCGCCTCCGACCAGCCGATGATCGGGGACACGATCGGGGTCCACTTCGACCGGACAGTCGCCCGCCACGGCGACCGCCCCGGTCTGATCGTCCGCCAGCAAGGCATCAACTGGACCTGGTCGGAACTCGCCGCCCACGTCGAAGCCTTCGCCGCGGGCCTGCTCGCCCTCGGCCTGCAGCCCGGCGACCGCGTCGGCATCTGGGCCCCAAACAACGCCGAGTGGATCGTCACCCAGTACGCCACCGCGAAAGCCGGCCTGATCCTGGTCAACATCAACCCTGCCTACCGCCTGACGGAGGTCGAATACGCGCTGAATAAAGTCGGCTGCAAAGCGCTGATCACCGCGTCAAGGTTCAAGACCAGCGACTACATCGGCATGATCAATACCCTCGCACCCGAACTCGCGACCGCCCATCCGGGCGAATTGCTCGCCGCGAAACTGCCGGCGCTACGGTCCGTGATCCAGATCGGCGGTGACGACCCCGGCACCTTCGCGTTCGACAAAATCGCCCACCACGGCCGCGATGCCGATCGCCAGCGGCTGCGCGACCTCGCGCCACTGCTGCAATTCGACGACCCCATCAACATCCAGTTCACCTCCGGCACCACCGGCCTGCCCAAAGGCGCCACCCTCACCCACCACAATATTCTCAACAATGGTTTCTTCATCGGCGAGGTGATGCACTACACCGACCAGGACGCCGTATGCATTCCCGTGCCGATGTATCATTGCTTCGGTATGGTCATCGGCTCGCTCGCCTGCATGACCCACGGCGCCGCAATCGTCTTTCCCGGCGAGGGCTTCGATCCGCTCGCCACCCTGCAAACGGTCGCCGAGTATCGTTGCACTTCCCTCTACGGCGTACCCACGATGTTCATCGCCGAACTGGACCACCCCGACTTCGGAAAATACGATCTGACCAGCCTGCGAACCGGCATGATGGCTGGCTCCCCATGCCCGATGGAGATCATGCGGCGGGCGATCCGCGACATGCACCTGACCGAGATCACCATCGGCTACGGCATGACGGAAACGAGCCCGGTCAGCACCCAGACCCGCATCGGCGATTCGCTGGACAAGCAGGTCGGCACCGTCGGCCGGCCACAATCGCACGTGGAGATCAAGATCATCGACACCGACGGCCGCATCGTCCCCCGCAACGTCACCGGCGAACTGTGCACCCGAGGCTACCCCGTCATGCTCGGTTACTGGGACGAACCCGAACGAACCGCCGAGGCGATCGACCCGGCCGGCTGGATGCACACCGGCGATCTGGCGACAATGGATGAAGACGGCTACTGCGCCATCGTCGGCCGCATCAAGGACCTCGTGATCCGTGGCGGGGAAAACATCTATCCCCGTGAAGTTGAAGAATTTCTCTACCGCCATCCCGCGATTGTCGACGTGCAGGTGTTCGGCGTCCCCGACAAGCGCTTCGGCGAGGAACTCTGCGCATGGGTCAAGCTGCGCGCCGGCGAGACCCTGACCGAGGACGACATCAAGGCGTTCTGCAAGGACCAGATCGCGCATTACAAGATACCGCGCTACGTCCGCTTCGTGGACGAGTTCCCGATGACTGTCACCGGAAAAATGCAAAAATATCTGATGCGTGCGACAATGACCGAAGAGCTAGCTTCAAACTGAGGGGGAAAATACCATGCGCTGGGCACGCTTCGACCAGAACGGCTCGCCGTCCTACGCGGTTGTTGAAAACGATACGATCATCCCCGTCCGGGGCTCTCCCTTCGACACCTGGGAGCGTACAAGCCAAAGACTGAAACTGGACGATGTGAAACTTCTGGTCCCGGTCATTCCGCCAACGTTCTACGCAGCCGGGATGAACTACCCCGAACACGTCCGTGAAGTTGCAGAAAAAGTCGGACAAAAACCCAGCTTGCCAACACAGGCCGACATCGGTTACCGCGCCAACAACGCTCTGATCGCCCAAGGTGAGACTATCGTCATCCCGGCCGACGCGACCGACCAGGTTCAGTATGAAGGTGAGCTGGTCGTGGTAATCGGCCAAAAATGCAAGAATCTCACCCGGGAAAACGCCCTGTCCGCCGTGCTCGGTTACACAATCGGCAACGACGTCAGCGAGCGGACCTGGCAGAAAGCCGACCGCACCATGTGGCGGTCGAAGAACACCGACACCTTCAAGCCGATGGGACCGTGGATCGAAACGGATCTAAAGCTTGAAGACCTGGTCACCAAAATCCGCCTGAACGGTGAGCAGCTCATCGCCTTCCCAACCAATCACATGATCTTCGGCGTGGTCGACTACCTGGTCGCGATGACCAGTTGCCTGACGCTGCACCCGGGCGACGTCGTGTGGATGGGCACCGAGGGCGCCACCGCCAACATGAAGCACGGCGACCGGATCGAAGTCGAAATCAGCGGCATCGGGACGCTGACCAATCCGGTCATACGGGAGGGGCAGTAACGACCGAGGCAACTCACACCGTCATGGCCAAGCTCACCATTGCGTCATGGCCGGGCTTGGCCCGGCCACCCAGGTCTGGCGGCATGGCGATAAGACGAAGTCACCGGTCCAGGCTCGACCACAACATGCCCATGTCCAACCTCACTCATCGGTAACCGAATACAGAGGCCCACCCATGCCCACACAAATCGGCACCAACATCGCCAAACAGAAACTCGCCGCCAACGACCTCGTCCTGTGCTTCGGCGTCAATCAGCTCCGCACCCCGAACATCGCGATGATCGCCGCCGCCTGCGGCTTCGATGCGCTCTACATCGACCTGGAGCACAACCCAACCTCCCTCGAAACCGCCGCCGGCATCTGCGTCGCCGCGCTCGGCGTCGGCCTCACCCCGATTGCGCGGGTGTTCTTGCCGGACGCCGCACGCATCCTGGACTGCGGCGCCCAGGGCGTCATGATCCCCCACGTCAACAACGCCGCCGAGGCGCGCGCCATCGTCGAAGCCTGCCGCTTCGCCCCATCCGGTCATCGCTCCGCCGCCGGAACCATCCCGTCGCTCGGCTACGCGCAACTGCCGCAGCCCGAGATCTGCCGTCGCCTGAATAACGAAACCCTGCTGATCGCGATGATCGAAACGCCGGAGGCCGTGGCCAACGCCGACGCCATCGCCGCGGTCGAAGGCATCGACACCCTCCATATCGGGTCCACCGACCTGTCCACCGAAATGGGCATCCCCGGCGACTACAAGCACGAGCGCATGCGCACCGCCTACGAAACAATCGCCAGCGCGGCGAAAAAGCACGGCAAGTCGATGGGCGTCGGTGGCGTGCGCCAGGATGTCGACTTCGAGTCCTGGCTGCTGAAACTCGGCGTTCGTTACCTGACCAGCGGGTCTGACACGTTGTATATACTTAGCGGCGGCCGAGCGGATGTGAAACAAATCAGGGAGGTGGCAGCAAGCGCTTCCGTTGGAAAACCTTGAACCACTTGCGAAACATCAGTTCGGTGTCCATCACCTCGTGAAACCCCGCCTGCGAGATCTTGACTGTTGAAACGATCGCCGGCGGACCGGGTTCGGTATGCCCGTAGCGCATCTGATAGTCGGCATATTCCAGTGACAAGCCGACGAAATCCGTCAGGGCAGGGGACTCCAGCCCGAACCGCTGCCTCGCGCGGTCCCAGTCGCCGCGCCCCAGCGACTGCAGCAGAAACGGTTCGTCCGGACCCGGACGCATGCCCACCGCCTCGGCGATGGCCGGCCAGACGTTCGGCCAGGTGAACACATCGCCGTTGGTCACGTTGAACGTCTCATCGCGCGCGGCCGGCGCCTCCCCAGCCCAGGCAATTGCCCGCGCCAGCAGATCCGCATCGACCGCCTGGCCGACCCGTTCGGCTCCGCCGGGGTAGGGCAGGATCGGGCCCCTCTCGCGCATCACCGCCGCATGGGCGCCAAGCGCCGGGATCAGGTTCATTGCGCCGCCAATCGCTTCACCGACGATCAGCACAGGCCGCAGGATGGTAAACCCCCAGTCGCGACCGGCCCGAACCGAACGCAGATAATCCTCCTGCGCCCAATAGAAATTCGGCTGCTCCCGCATCTCCGACCGACCCTCCCGCGCCGGCACCGCCAGCGGGCGGACATGGACGCCATAGGCTTTCGTCCCCTGCAGCAACGTCACGTGCCGCAGCCCCGGCGCCACCGCCGCCAGCGGCCCCAGCAGGTTCCGCAGCATCCGGTCGTTGGTCTCAATCTGCCGTTCGTCGCGCCATCCTTCGACCAGCCCGGGCAACTCGAACAACGCCGCATATACCAGGTGCGTGACGTCATGCAGGGTGTCCACGGCTTCCCGGCAAGCGGCCGCATCGGTCAGGTCCAACGCGAGATGCCGCACCTCCAGCCCCGGCGGCCGGCCACGCGACAGCGCGATAACGTCAGTTTCCGGCGCCCCGGCGAAATGCTTCAGCGCGGCGTATCCAACCAGGCCGCTCGCACCGGCCACCACAACGGTTTTTCGAGCCATGCTCATATCTCTCCAGCGCGTAGGATATCACCCCTTACGCCCGAAGCACCATGTCCGCCGCATCCATTCGCACAGAGATCAGAGCCGCGATCACGTTGCAGGCCGTTCATGCAGCACGTCGTGCACGAAGCCCAATTTGGTAACCACAGCGGGAGACAGCACGAAAGGGTAAAGATCCGGACTGCCCATCGCCCGATTGAGGCTGTTCATCGCGAAAGTCAGCGGCAGCCAGGCGCCGATAATCTCGGTCATGCTGATGGTTTCATACGGATCCAGATCGATCTTCGCCGACAGCGTCTCATCATTCACCAGCCGCGGCTTGACGCTGATCCCGAACGCCCGAGCCATTTCCAGCGTGTCGATGATGTGCAGATAGTGCGCCCAGGTCTCCGCCCAGTCCTCCCAAGGATGCGTGCTGGCGTATTGGCTGACGAAATGTTCCTGCCAATCTGCCGGCGCACCATCCCGATAATGCGTCTTCAGCGCCGCCTCATAATCCTGGCTGTCGTCGCCAAACACCGCTCGGCATTCCTCCAACCGTCCGCCGTCGCGGATCAGCACGTCCCAGAAGTAGTGCCCAACCTCGTGGCGGAAATGCCCGAGCAGGGAACGGTACGGCTCGTTCATCTGCGTCCGGCGCCGTTCGCGTTCCGCGTCGTCAGCCTCGACAAGAGCAATGGTAATCAGGCCGTTATCGTGGCCGGTCAGCACCTTGGGACCGCTCGGATCGGCGCTATCGGCGAGGAAGTCGAAGGCCAGGCCATGTTCCGGGTCGTCGACCCGGTTCGCCAGCGGCAGCTTCAACCGCATCAGCGAATAGAACAGGTGGTGCTTTGCCAATTCCAGCCGCTGCCACCGCTCCATGTTCAGCGGGACCGTCAGGTCCGGGATCGTATGATTGTGACGACACGCCACGCACAGTGTGGACTCGCCATCCGCTTCAACCAGCCAGTTGCAGGCCAGGTGCGTGGCATTGTCACACATCCGAAGCGGCTGGTCGGGCGCGGCGAGGGCACGCAGAAAGTCCCCATCCGGTTCCAGTGCCGAGATCGTCATTGCCGCGGGCAGGTAGCCAAGCTGATGGCCGCACGATTCGCAGCGCGTGTTTTCAAAGTACAGTACATGTCCGCAACTCTGGCACTTGAACAACCTCATGCCGGCATTCCTTTTCTGTCCGCGGGAGCGCAGGATATAGGGCAGGGGTGTGCACCGGACACGTGCGGTTCGGCCCTGAACCGATCACGTCACCGCAAGAAGGGGCGTTATTCCGCGGCTTGTGGCAGCCGCCAGGCGCTTCGCGCCGGCACCGGCAGGCCCAGGTTCTCGCGTAACGTCGTGCCGGTATACTCGGTCCGGTACAGTCCACGACGTTGCAACTCCGGCACGACGAAGCGAACGAAATCCTCGAAGCTGCCCGGCATGTGGGTGCCGGCCACGACGAAGCCATCGCACGCGCGTTCGGTGAACCAGTGCTCCATGCGGTCGGCGATGTCCTTGCCGCTGCCGACGATCGCCTCGCGCGGGCGGCCGCGGCGGGTGACCTCCAGGAAATCCCGCACCGTCGGATTGTGGCCGATCACCCGCATCACCCGGTCGCGCATCGCCTGCATGCCGGACATGCCGGCCAATTCCTCGGACGTGAAAGCCTCGTCCATCCCTTTGGTTTTGAAGTCGAAATTCATCGCCTCGGACAGCAGCGACAGCCCATCGACCTCCTTGTACAGCGAATCGATCACCGCCATCTTGTCTTCCGCCTCCGCTCGAGTCTCCGCGACCACCGGATAGGCAATCGTATTGACGGTCGTCAGATCCGGATCACGCCCCAGCCGAGCGACCTCGGTCTTGAAATCCGCATATTGTCGCTTGCCTTCCTCCATGTCGGCATACCCAACGAACACCGTTTCAGCCCACCGCGCGGAGAACGTCTTGCCGCGCGCGCTGGCCCCCGCCTGGATCACCACCGGGTGGCCCTGCGGCGAACGCGGCACGGTGAAAGTGCCCGATGAGTTCAGGAACTTTCCTTTATACTCCAGCCGATGCACCTTCGAGGGATCGGCGAACAGACCGGACGTCTTGTCGACCACCAGGGCGCCGTCTTCCCAGCCATCCCAGCAACTATGGACGATCTCCATGAACTCATCGGCGCGATCGTAGCGCAGGTCGTGCTCCATATGGACCTCGCGGCCCATATTGTGTGCCTCGCCGTCGTTTACCGACGTCACCACGTTCCACGCCGCGCGCCCGCCCAGCATGTGGTCCACGGTCTGGAACCGCCGGGCGACATCGAACGGCTCATAATAGGTGGTGGACGCGGTCGATCCGATGCCCAGATACTTCGTGCCAAACCCCATCGCCATCATCGTCGCGACCGGATCGATCTTGACCACACGCACGCCGTTGGCAACGACCTCCGCCGGGTTGCCGCCATAGATATCCGGCATCGCCAGCCGATCGTCGAAGAAGGCGAGCTGGAATTTCCCTTCCTCCAGCACCTGGCCGATCTTTTGGTAGTACGCAGCGGAGGTGAAATCGCTGCGCGCGTCCGGATGCCGCCACGCGCTAGCCAGCGTGGTGCAATTCTGCGCCTGCAGGAAGCCCACCATGACCATTTGCCGCATCGTTCCGTTTCCTTCCCGTCAGGCAGCCGAGTCGTGCCGGACGCGCTGTGTCTGACCGCATCAGGTGGCAGTCTGGACCGTACGGCGGCAATGTCCAGGCAGCCGGGGAAGGTGGCTCCGTCGGTGCTAGCTGACACCCCCATGAATCACGGAGCGCGCGAAGCTCCCGGCGTTCGCGGAGAAGAGGTTTGGACGAACCGGCGAAGCCCATTCTTCAATAGGGCGGTGTTGAAGTTCAGCAATAACCCGACGCCGCAACCGCTCAGACGCAGATAGGTCAAGAGTTGCGCTTCGTGAACCGGCAGAATTTGTTCAATCGACTTGATTTCAAGAATAATAGTCCCCTCGACCACGATATCCGCCCGATAAGCCCGAGGAAGCCGAAAACCGTCATAGATCAACGACAGAGGCGGCCCGCGTCACCGCACCGCCTCATCCGGTCACAAGATCCCAACCAATCAGGTATTCATCGCGTCGAAGAAATCGTTGTTGGTCTTGCTGTATTTCAGCTTGTCCAACAGGAACTCCATCGCATCCACGGTGCCCATCGGGTTCAAGATCCGCCGCAGCACCCACATCTTCGACAGCACGCTGCGCTCGACCAGCAACTCTTCCTTGCGAGTTCCGGACTTGGTGATGTCGATTGCCGGGAACGACCGCTTGTCCGACAGTTTACGATCCAGAATGATCTCGGAATTGCCGGTGCCCTTAAACTCCTCGAAGATCACTTCGTCCATCCGGCTGCCGGTATCGATCAACGCGGTCGCGATGATGGTCAGCGACCCGCCTTCCTCGATGTTACGCGCCGCACCAAAGAACCGCTTCGGCCGTTGCAGCGCATTCGCATCGACACCGCCCGTCAGCACCTTGCCGGATGACGGCACCACGGTGTTGTAGGCCCGAGCCAGCCGGGTAATGCTGTCCAGCAGGATAACCACGTCGCGCTTATGCTCGACCAGCCGCTTGGCCTTCTCCAGCACCATTTCCGTCACCTGCACATGACGCGTCGCCGGCTCATCGAAGGTGGAGCTGATGACCTCGCCCTTTACGCTGCGAGCCATGTCGGTGACTTCCTCCGGCCGCTCATCGATCAGCAGCACGATCAGGAAGACTTCCGGATGATTAGCGGCAATCGCAGCGGCAATATTCTGCAGCATCACTGTCTTGCCGGTGCTCGGCGGAGCCACGATCAGTGCGCGCTGGCCCTTGCCGACGGGGGAGATCAGGTCGATCACCCGCGGCGTGAAGTCCTTCACCGGCCCCTTGGCGACGGACTGGAAATTCTCCATCTCCATCTTCAGCCGCTCTTCCGGATACAGCGGCGTCAGATTGTCGAAGTTGACGCGATGGCGCACCGCGTCCGGCGGCTCAAAATTGACCGTGTCGACCTTCAGTAACGCAAAGTAACGCTCGCCATCCCGCGGCGCCCGGATCTGCCCATCAACCGAATCACCGGTCCGCAACCCAAACCGGCGCACCTGGCTCGGACTGACATAAATATCGTCAGGTCCCGCAAGGTAATTCGCCTCAGGGCTGCGCAGGAACCCAAACCCATCGGAGAGGATCTCAAGCGTTCCCTCGCCATGGATCGCCTGGTCATTGTCGGCGAGGTTTTTCAAGATCGCGAACATGATGTCCTGCTTGCGCAGCGACGATGCGTTCTCGATCTGCAAGGATTCGGCGAAGTTCACCAGTTCGGCTGGTGTTTTCTGTTTCAGTTCAGCAAGATGCATGAGGGGATGCCTGGACGTGAGGGTGCAATACGGGCGTGAGTTCGGCTGGAACGGATTTCGGGCGTAAGCGCCCCACGGTTCGTAGCCAGTCGGAATTTTCGGCTCAGGGCGTGGTGTGCATCGCACGGTCGCCCGACATTCGGGAAGGGCCTTCATAATAGGAAGGCTCTGGCCGGACGTCAATGGGTTAGGCAGAATTCTTATTATCCGGCCGGACACATCCGCAGCGCCGGCCTGCTCTCACTCCCCTAGCGCCCGCGACTGAGACTCTCACTCCCCCAGCGCCCGCGACTGGGAGTTCGTCCTTACCCCAACCGTTCCAGCGCCGCCTGCAACCGCACGATCTCCGACCGCGCAGCCGCCAGCCGTTCTTGATTATCCGCGACCACCTCCGCCGGCGCGCGACTGACAAAATCGGCATTGTCTAGTTTCTGACTAAGCTTTTTCGCCTCCGCCGCCAGCTTGTCGCACTCTTTCGCCAGGCGCCCCCGTTCCGCGGCGATATCGATCAGCCCTTCCAGCGGCAGCACGATGGTGGTTTCCTCCAGCACCGCCTGCGCCGACCCTTTCGGCACGTCGCCGGTCAGCGGCAGCACTTCAGAGGCACGCGCCAGCCGCCGAATCGCCTCGATCCACCGCTCCACCCGCCCCAGCATCTCGGCCGGCGCGCCCTGCAGCAGCACCGGTGACGGCTTCGACGGCGGCACGTTCATCTCGTTCCGCACCGAACGCACCTGCCCGATCAAACGCACCACCCAGTCCAGCTCGACCCGAGCCTGCGCCGCGTCCGGCACCGGGATGGGCAGCGGCCAGGCGGTACGGATCAGGCTGCCGGGCTCTCCGTACCCGAAACGATCCCACAGCTCCCCGGTCACGAACGGCATCACCGGATGCAGCAGACGCAAGATCAGACCCAGCACATGGCTGCCCACGGCGCGGATTTCGGCGGCGTCTCTCGCATCCGCGCCGTCCGCCAACAACGGCTTGGCGAACTCCAGGAACCAGTCGCAGAACGTGTTCCAGACGAAACGGTATCCGGCGGCGGCATATTCGTCGAAGCGGTACGCTTCCAGCGCCGCCGTGGCCTCGGTGATCGCGGTGTTCACCGAATCCAGCAACCAGCGCGACAACGGCAGCCTCACCGCGGCCGGATCAAACGCATCATCCGGCCGCATGCCGTTCATTTCGCAGAACCGTGCCGCATTCCAAAGCTTCGTCACGAACCCGCGGTAGCTCTCCACCCGGGACGCACCAAGCTTGACGTCGCGCCCGGGTCCGGTCAGCGCGCAGATGGTGAAACGCAGTGCGTCCGCACCGTAACTGTCGATCAGCTCCAGCGGGTCGATGACGTTGCCCTGCGACTTGGACATCTTCTGACCCTTCTCGTCGCGCACCAGGCCGTGGATATAGACGGTGCGGAACGGCACATCGCCCATCATGTGCAAGCCCATCATCATCATCCGGGCCACCCAGAAGAATATGATGTCGAAACCAGTGACCAGAACGTTACCAGGATAGTAACGATAGGCTTCCCGCGTCTGCTCCGGCCAGCCGAGCGTTGAGAACGGCCAAAGCGCCGAACTGAACCAGGTATCCAGCACATCCTCGTCCTGCACCAGAGGCTCGTCCTGCCCGTAATGATCGCGCGCCTGCGCCGCCGCGCCTTCGGCATCCTTGGCAACGAAAACGAAACCATCCGGGCCATACCACGCCGGAATCCGATGCCCCCACCA